>JBIKKL010000131.1:0-9685 GCA_044360365.1 Burkholderiales bacterium
GCCTTGCGGTTCGATTCACGCAAGCGTTGGAAAGTCGCGGCGATTCTGGACACAGGAATGAGCAGTCGATGTCGTGGAGTTCGTGGAAACGAGCGAGCGGCGCGCCGATCAGAGCGCGATATCGGCGCGGGCGGCCACCGTATGGATATCCTTGTCGCCGCGCCCGGATAGATTGATCAAGAGCGCGGACTCCCGGGATAACGTGGGCGCGAGCTTCGCAGCGTACGCAAGGGCATGGCTCGATTCCAAAGCCGGGATGATGCCTTCCATCCGGCACAGCACATGGAAGGCCGCCAGTGCTTCGTCGTCGGTCACGGCGACGTACTCCGCCCGCTTGCTGTCGCGCAGCCATGCATGCTCGGGCCCCACACCGGGGTAATCGAGCCCGGCCGAGATCGAGTGGGTCTCGGTGATCTGACCATTGGCATCCTGCAGCAGGTAGGTTCGATTGCCGTGAAGTACCCCGGGCGTTCCGGCGCACAGCGTCGCCGCATGCTTGCCCGTATGCAAACCCTCCCCTGCGGCTTCCACGCCGATCAAGCGCACGGCAGTCTCGGAGAGGTAGGGATGGAAGATTCCCATCGCATTCGATCCGCCACCCACGCAGGCGATGACCGCATCCGGCTGCCGACCGATCAGTGCCTGCATCTGCTCTTTGGCTTCACGGCCGATCACGCATTGGAAATCGCGGACCATCATGGGGTAGGGATGCGGCCCTGCGACCGTGCCGATGATGTAGAACGTGTTCTCAATGTTCGTCACCCAGTCGCGCATCGCTTCGTTCAGGGCGTCCTTGAGTGTTTTCGAGCCCGACTCGACCGGCACCACGGTCGCCCCGAGCATCTTCATGCGCGCGACGTTGGCCGCCTGCCGCTTGACGTCTTCGGAACCCATGTACACGACACACTCCAGCCCGAACCGGGCGGCGACCGTCGCTGTTGCGACGCCGTGCATGCCCGCACCGGTTTCGGCGATGACGCGAGGCTTCCCCATGCGTCGCGCCAGCATGGCCTGACCGAGCACGTTGTTGATCTTGTGCGCGCCGGTGTGGTTGAGGTCTTCGCGCTTGAGGTAGATCTGCGCTCCGCCCAGTTCCTGCGACCAGCGCCGGGCATGGTAAATCGGGCTCGGCCGACCCACGTAATACTTCAGGTCGTACTCGAATTCCGCTTGAAACTCCGCATCGGTCGCGCTGCGGAAATAGGCTTCCTTCAGCTCTTCGAGGGCAGCCATCAGCGTTTCGGCCACGAACACGCCGCCATAGCGACCGAAATGACCCGTCTCGTCGGGAAGATCATGCATCCGCATTGCGCACTCCTGCCATGAATCTCAGGATCCGCTGCGGATCCTTGATGCCTTTCGCGGCTTCGACACCGCTGCTCACGTCCACTGCGAAGGGACGCACCTGACGTATTGCGGCGCTCACGTTCTCAGGATCGAGACCGCCGGAGAGTACGATCGGTACAGAAATCCCGGACGGTACGAGATTCCAGTCGAATCGCGTGCCGGTACCACCCTGAGTGCCGCTCACGAATGCATCGAGCAACAATCCGCGGGAGCGTTCGAATCGACGCACGTATTCTAGCAAATCGACTCCCGGGCGCATCCGCACGGCCTTGATGTAGGGTATTGCATAACGTTCGCAAGCTTCGGCTGTTTCGTCGCCATGGAATTGCAGCAAGCCGAGCGGTACGTTCGCGAGGATTCGTTCGACAAATGCCGGCTCGGGATCAACGAACAAACCGACGGCAGTCACGAAGGGCGGCAACCCTGCCAGGATGTCCTGCACCAGTGCAGCCTCGACATTGCGCGGGCTCGGTTCGTAGAACACGAACCCCAGCGCGTCGACGCCCGCATGGCACGCATAGCGAGCATCTTCGTGCCGCGTGATTCCACAGATCTTGACGCGCGTTCTCATGATGATGATTGTTTGCCGGGTACGTGAATTTCGGCGCCGGTTCCGAACCCTCGGATGAAGAGAGACACCAGATGCGGACAGTTGTTCGTCACCAATACGAAGTTCATGGCGTAGCGCTCGAAAATTCGAGCGGCACAGCTGTGCACGCGGGTAGACCCCAGCGGGAATCGTACTCCACCGCGGTAAGGTACAAGCCATCCGGCGCAAACGTGGGCGCGGCACGCGACCGATCGCGCCCTTCCAGCAGCTGTCGCGCCCACCCCGACGGAAATTTGCCGTTGCCGACATAGATCAGCGTACCCACCAGGTTGCGAACCATGCGTTGCAGGAACGCGTTTGCTTCGAGCCGAAACACGATCAGCTCCGAGCGCCGTTCGATGTCGAATCTGCGCAAGTCGCGTACCGGGGAATCCGCCTGACATTCGGCGGCACGGAACGCGCTGAAGTCATGCGTTCCCACCAGCATCGACGCCGCCTCGCGCATGCGATCGACGTCGAGTTCCCGGTGGTACCAACCCACTCGTCCTGCGGCAAGTCCCGGGCGGGCCGGACGATTCAGCAACACGTACGTGTAGCTGCGTCCCGTGGCGCAGAAGCGGGCGTGAAAGTCGGCATCGACGCGATGCGCCCACTGCACCGCCACGCCGCGCGGCAACGCACTGTTCGCGCCGCGCGTCCATGCCGTCAAGGGCCGTTCGACCGACGACTCGAAGTGCGCCACTTGTCCGCTCGCGTGGACGCCGCTGTCCGTACGCCCTGCGGCGGCGACGCGCACTGCATGCCCACTGATTCCTGCGAGCGCGCGTTCCAGTGCATCCTGTACGCCGCAGCCGCCGGGCTGGCTCTGCCAGCCGCAAAACTCGCGTCCGTCGTACTCGACACCCAGTGCGATTCTCATCGAGGTCCCTGAAAGCACGATGCCCCCAACCTGGGGGCATCGCAAGCCTTGAGGAATGATACGCGAACGGGAACGATCAGCCGAGCTTCGCCAGGAGGGTCGTCGCTTCGGCCTGCTGCTGGGCGTCGCCCTCCTTGATCACTTCCTGGAGAATCTCCCGGGCACCGTCCTTGTCGCCCATTTCTTCGTACGCCTTCGCAAGATCGAACTTGGTCTGGATGTCCATCCAGTGATCGTCGTGGACGGGCGCAGGGCCTTCGCTGGCAGCCTTCATGTCGCCAAGATCGAGCGAAACGGTTTCGAGAGCGAAATCCATCGTCCCCGGCTTCGCAGGGGGGGTGACTTCCGGAACTTCGAATGTGATGTCCGTGGCAGGCACTTCGCTCGTCACGTCGGCCGCCGGCGGTACGACCGAAGGTGTCGGCAAATCGCTCGGCAGCTGGAAATCGAAACTGATCTCGGCGGTCTGATCTGCGATCGGCGGCTCGGCAGACGGCGAGGGCTGGACCTGCGTCGGACCATCGAGTGCGCTCAAGTCGATTTCGATGCCGAGATCGCGCGCCTTTTCCTGATTCTCCGGCGTGAGCGCGATCGTCTGCTCCGGGGCAAACGCAGCAGCAACCTCGGGTTCGATCCTCATGGTCTTGCTCGGATCGAATTCGAAGTCGATGACGTTGGAGTCGGTCCCTGCGGGTGCCGGCAGATCGAGATTCAGATCCGTCTCGGGCCCGGCGGGTACCATCGGCTGCAGATTGACATCCGTGTTCGGGGCCTGAAGCGCGGTCGTGCTCAGATCGAGATCGGGAACGACATTCTGCGTACTGGCAGCCTTTGCGGCGAGCGCAGCCGTCTCGGCCTTGAGGGCATCCATCGTTGCAGGCGACAGTATCATCGTCTTGACGTTCGGGTCGCCGGCATCGAGCGGGACATCGGCCACGGTCGCCGGCGCACCGGCACTCGATACCATGTCGAGATCGAAGTCGAGATTCAAATCGGTCGCTGCACCGATAGGCGACTGGATGGAGCTGTCCTTCCCGGCGGCATACAAGGCATTGTCGGGATCGAGCGCATAGCCCATCGTGGCAACGCGCAACCAGGTATCCCCTGCCCCGCCCTTCGCAGTATGCACCTGCGAGGCGAGCGGATTGAAGTCGCTCTTGCTCTTGCGCGCGGCGTAGATCTCGAGCAGCTTGAGCTTGATTTCGTCGCGGCTGGGATCCTTGGCGAGCGCCTCCTTCAGGATTTCCTCTGCCTGGGCATCGCGGCCGTAAGCGATGTAGACGTCGGCTTCCGCAATGGGATCCACGTCGTCCACGGCGGGGGCCGCAGCGGTTTGCATCGCCGGCATCTGCATCGTGGCGCCGGCCATGGCCGCGGTGAACCCGCCCGGGCCAGTCGCCGTCGGAGAGGGCTCCGCCACAGGCGGCGCGGGCATCTTGAATGTCGGCTCGGCTTCGGGTTCGTCGGGCGCAACAACCTGCTTGCGTCGTCGCGAAGCGACGTAGGCGCCGCCGCCAATGAGGCCCAACGCGAGCAAGCCGCCCCCCAAGACCATGGGATCGGAGTACCAGGGTTCTTCAACGGGTGCCGGCGGCGGGGGAGGTGGTGCAGCCTTCTTCTCCTCAGCCTTGGGTGGCTCCGGCGCGGGCTTCGGCGGGACTGCCTCCGGCTTGGACTCGGCGACTGGCGGCGCCGGTGCAACTTCCGGCTTCGGCGCAGGTGGCTCGATCGCCGGCTTAGCCTCGGCAACCGGGCTCGGCGGCGCCGGCACCGCGACACCCTTGAGTTCGAGCAGCCGCTGCATGTCCTTGATGGTTTTTTCCAGGGCGGCGATACGGTCCCCGGAATCCTTCAGCGTCTTCTCGCGCGCCGTTGCTTCCTCTTCGAGGCTGCGGATACGCTCCTGAAGTTCCTTCTCGCCGGTTCCCGTGCCTGGTTTGGCCGGTGCGCCCTTGGAGACCCGCACGACATCCTTCGAAGAGTCGGGCGCAGCACCCGGATCATCGACTTTGGTGGTGATCTTGCCGGCGGCCGTACGCGCATCGCCCGACGGAATCTGTGGTGCCGCACCTGCGGCGCGCTCCCGGTAGGCGTTCCAGTCGGTAGCCTGCAGCCGAATCTCCCGATCGGCTTCGGCGGGGCTGACCGCCGTGAGCTCGGCCCCCTGCGGAATCTTCAGGATGCGACCCGAGCGCAACAAATTCATGTTGTTGTTGATGAACGCATCGGGGTTGCTGCGGAAGATCGCCACGAGCATCTGATCGAGGCTCACCCCCTGCGGCCTGACCCCGGACGCAATCTTGCGCAGGGTGTCGCCTTGTTGGACGGGACCGTAGGTCTGGGCACTTGGCGCCCCCGCAGGGGCCGGCGACGCGGCGGCCGTCGGCGCAGGCGGTGTCAGCGGCGTAGCAGGCGCAGGCTTCGTCACCGGTACGACGACTGGTGCAGCCGATTGCGCCGGACCGAAACCGGGCGGATCGACGAGCGCCGTGTACTCGCGCATCAGGCGCCCGGTATTCCACGACAACTCGACGAGCAGATCGAGATACGGTTCATCGACGGGACGCGTCGACGTGACTCGAATATAGAGCGCGCCATTCGGGCGCTTCTCGACCGTGGCCCGAGCTCCGACGAGTGCAGCGCTGAAATTGATGTTGGCGTTCTTGTAGGCGTCGGGAGGGGCGATGCGTGCAGCCAGCGTCGACACTTCTTCTTTTCGAACCGACACCAGATCGATCTCGCCGACCAGCGGCTGACCGATGGCCGACAGGATGGTCAGTTTGCCGAGGCCGGCCGTGTGGCCGACGGCGGGCGTAAGCCCCATGGCCAGCGTGACCAACGAAGCGATTAAGGATCTGTTCCCCACAGCCGCCACCCTGATTTTTTTCAGCAACAATTAAGCTAACATCATGAAGTTACGGATGCAAGCTAGGAGCGTCCTTAACAAAGACCGGAGTGGTCGTGACGCATAAAACGAAACCCTTTCATGTGGCGGAAACACCACAATGTCTCGCCGCAACGCAGCAATCGCTGCCGGCATCGACGAAACCTGCTCCGAGCGATCGACGTCTCCCGACCACTCATCGCTCCAGCAAAATCCGCAGCATCCGTCGCAGCGGCTCAGCTGCCCCCCACAGAAGCTGGTCGCCGACCGTGAATGCGGCGAGATATTCGCCCCCCATCGGCAGCTTTCGCAGCCGTCCTACGGGAATGTCCAACTTGCCGGTGACCGCCGCAGGGGTGAGTCTCGCGAGCGTCGCTGCCCTCTCGTTCGGCACGACCTCCACCCAATCGTTGGCGGCCGCCAGCGTGGATTCAATGTCGGCCAATGGCACGTCGCGCTTGAGCTTGATTGTCAGGGCCTGGCTGTGGCATCGCATCGCGCCGACCCGCACACAGATTCCATCGACGGGGATCACGCCCGCCCCGCTCAAGCCCAGGATCTTGTTCGCCTCCGCCCCGCCCTTCCATTCCTCGCGACTCTGACCGTTTCCGAGATCCTTGTCGATCCACGGCAACAGACTGCCGGCGAGCGGGTGCTCGAACTGCTGTTTGGGGAAGGCATCGGACCTGAGCTGATCGGCCACCGTGCGATCGATGTCGAGGATGGCCGACGACGGCGTCGCGAGATTTGCCCGGACGGCCTCGTGCAGCGCGCCCATCTGCTGCAGCAGTTCGCGCATGTGCTGAGCCCCTGCACCGGACGCGGCCTGATACGTCATCGCCGTGACCCAGTCGACCAGGCCGGCCTTGAACAAACCGCCCAGCGCCATCAGCATGAGGCTGACGGTGCAGTTGCCGCCGATGTAATCCTTGAGGCCGCTGCCGAGGGCCTGATCGATCACGTCGCGATTGACCGGATCGAGAATGATGACCGCCTCGCTGTTCATGCGCAGTGCCGACGCGGCATCGATCCAGTAGCCTTGCCAGCCTGCCGCCCGCAATTTCGGATGGATCTCGTTGGTGTAGTCGCCGCCCTGGCAGGAGACGAGCACGTCCAGCCGCTTGAGCGCCTCGATATCGTGGGCGTCCTGAACGGCGGGTACATCGCGACCGATATCGGGTACCTTCGGCGCCGGCTTGGCCGAACTGAAGAACACCGGCGAGACGAGTTTGAAATCGTCCATCTCGCGCATGCGCTGCATCAGCACGGATCCGACCATCCCGCGCCAGCCTATGAAACCGACGTTCATCATTGCCTTCTTCTCTCCAGCGATCCCTTGATACCGTTCAACCCTGCAGTGCTGCCACCACGGCATCGCCCATTTCGACCGTGCCGACCTTGCGTGTTTCGTGCTCGTAGATATCGGGCGTTCGATAGCCCTGCTGCAGCACCTTGCGCACGGCATTCTCGATGCGATCGGCAGCCTCGGGCCGATCGAATGTATAGCGGAGCATCATCGCCGACGAGAGGATCGTCGCCAGCGGATTGGCCAGATTCTTTCCGGCGATATCCGGCGCCGAACCGTGACTCGGCTCGTAGAGGCCCTTGCGGTTCGCATCGAGCGACGCCGAGGGCAGCATGCCGATCGAGCCGGTGAGCATCGAAGCCTCGTCGGACAGGATGTCGCCGAACATGTTCCCGGTCACGATGACGTCGAACTGTTTCGGATTGCGCACTAGCTGCATGGCTGCGTTGTCGACGTACATGTGGCTCAGTGCCACGTCGGGAAACCGCTTGGCCATCTCGGTCACGATGTCGCGCCAGAACTGACTGGTTTCGAGCACGTTGGCCTTGTCGACCGAGCAGAGCTTCTTGCCACGCTTCATCGCGAGCTCGAACCCGACTTCGGCGACCCGGCGAATCTCGCTCTCGGTGTAGGTCATCGTGTCGAAGCCTTCCTGCTCCCCGCTGTCGAGGCGGCGCACGCCGCGCGGCTTGCCGAAATAAATGTCGCCGGTCAGTTCGCGCAGGATCAGGATGTCGAGTCCGGCCACGATCTCGGGCTTCAATGACGATGCCCCCGCGAGTTCAGGATAGAGGATGGCCGGACGCAGGTTCGCGAAGAGACCCAGCTCGCGCCGCAAACCCAGGATGGCCTGTTCCGGGCGCTTCTCGCGCGGCAGCTTGTCGTACTTCCAGTCGCCCACGGCGCCGAACAGTACAGCGTCTGCGTCCTTGGCGAGATCCAGCGTGCTGGTGGGCAGGGGATCCCCGGTCTGATCGTAGGCCGTACCTCCTACGGGTGCTTCCTGCAGATCGAGTTTCAGATCGCCCAAGGTCCGGAGCACCTTGACCGCTTCGCGCATGATCTCGGGACCGATGCCGTCACCCGGCAGCACAGCGATTTTCATGATGGGAGTCTTCGGTAGGATTAAGCGGAACCGCATCGACCGCCCGTGCGCTCACGAACGGTCGATGCGTCGAAAAGCAATCAGCTGAAGAGCCAGGGCTGGGCGGCTCGATGCTTCGCCTCGAAGGCCCTGATCTTGTCGGCGTTCTGCAGGGAAAGCCCGATCTCGTCCAGACCGTTCAGCAGACAGTGTTTGCGGAAGGGATCGATATCGAACCTGATTTCCTGCCGGCCGGGCGTCGTGATCGTCTGCTGATCGAGGTCGATCGCGAGGCGATAGCCCTCGTTGCCCTGCGCTTCCTTGATGAGCTGGTCGACGATCTTCGCGTCGAGCACGATGGCGAGCACGCCGTTCTTGAAGCAGTTGTTGAAGAAGATGTCGGCAAAGCTCGGCGCGATGATCGTGTTGAAGCCGTAATCCTGCAGCGCCCACGGCGCGTGTTCGCGCGACGACCCGCAGCCGAAGTTCTCCCGCGCGACCAGCACCTGCGCGCCGCGATAGCGCGGCTGATTGAGCACGAAGTCGGCATTGAGCGGACGCTTGCTGTTGTCCATGCCCGGCTCGCCGCGGTCGAGATAGCGCCACTCGTCGAAGAGATTCGGCCCGAAGCCCGCACGCCCGATGGCCTTGAGAAACTGCTTCGGGATGATCGCGTCGGTGTCGACGTTTGCCCGATCGAGCGGAACGACCAGGCCTTCGCGTGATTGATATTTGTCCATGGATGTCGTCCTGCCCGGTTAGCCCAGCGTGCGCACGTCGACGAAGTGCCCGGTGACCGCAGCCGCCGCGGCCATCGCCGGACTCACGAGATGCGTCCGGCCGCCCGCGCCCTGCCGCCCTTCGAAGTTGCGGTTCGATGTCGAGGCGCAGCGCTCGCCCGCAGAAATCTGGTCTTCGTTCATGCCGAGACACATCGAACAGCCGGGCTCGCGCCATTCGAAACCCGCCGCCGTAAAGATCTTGTCGAGGCCCTCTTCTTCGGCCTGCCGCTTGACCGGACCGGACCCCGGCACGACCATCGCGAGCTTGATGTTGCCGGCAACCTTGCGTCCCTTCGCCACCGCAGCAGCCGCTCGCAGATCCTCGATGCGGGAATTGGTGCACGACCCGATGAAGACCTTGTCGACGACGATGTCCGCGATGGGCGTGTTGGGTTCGAGCCCCATGTACTTCAGGGCGCGCTCCATCCATTCGCGCTGAACGGCATCCTTCTCTTGCGCCGGATCCGGCACCTTGCCATCGATCGGCGCGACCATCTGGGGGTTCGTGCCCCAGGTGACCTGAGGCTTGATCGAGGCGGCGTCGAGTTCGACGACCTGGTCGTATTTCGCCCCCGGGTCGGTATGCAGCGTTCGCCAGTAGGCGACGGCCTTGTCCCAATCGGCGCCCTTCGGGGCGAAAGCGCGTCCCTGCACGTAGTCGATCGTCTTCTGATCCACGGCGACCATGCCCGCGCGTGCGCCGGCTTCGATCGACATGTTGCAGAGAGTCATGCGCCCTTCCATCGACAGACCGCGAATGGCGGAGCCTGCAAATTCGATGGAGTAGCCCGTGCCGCCCGCGCTGCCGATCTT
>JBIKKL010000766.1:0-2561 GCA_044360365.1 Burkholderiales bacterium
ATCCTGCTCAATACGGTGTTTCGTCCGTTCGGCACGTCACGGCAGTTTCACTTTCTCTGCCAGCGCGGAGAACTCGGACTCTTCTTCCTGAGCGGGATACAGATCGATCGGTACGCGAACTACAACCTGCATCAGCTCGGGCCGGACAAGGAGCATCCCACGGCACGCTTTCCCGGCGGCTACGGCGGCGGCATGATCTACTACATGGCGAAGCGCACCATCCTGTTTCGCACCGAGCATACGCGGCGCACGTTCGTCGAGAAGGTCGACTACGTGTCTTCCGCGGGCAGTTCGCCACCGGAGACGATCCGCGGTGGGCATTGTCATCAGGTCATCACGCCGAAGGCCGTGTTCGGGTTCGACAAGGTTGCAGGCATACTCCGATTGCAGTCGATCCACTCGCCCCATACCCTCGACGATATCCGTGCGAATACAGGCTTCGATCTCGGCGTCGGCGGCCCGGTGCCGGCGACCGTACCTCCCACTGCCGACGAATTGCGCGTGCTGCGCGAAGTGGTGCGGCCGAAGATGATCGAGACCGGCACGTATGCTTCGTTTGCCGAGAAGACGCTGGGCGCGCCGTCGGCGCCGGCGTGACGGGGGAAAGGTGACTGGCGCCGCTCACACAGCGGCCCGGTGAAGCGCGCAACGCGCGCCAGATTGATTCTCGCTCTTCCCCTTTTTCTCTTCCCGCGGTACACCCTTCCTCTTTCAACCTTTACCGTTCACGCTCCGCCCATGCCACTCGACCTGCAACGCCTCTTCAACCCCCGCTCCATCGCCCTCATCGGCGCTTCCACCGAACTCGGTACCATCAGCGGCCAGCCGATGAATTTTCTGGTCAAGCGCGGTTATCAGGGCGCGCTCTATCCTGTGAATCCGAAGTACGCCGAGTTGCTGGGGCACAAGTGCTACGCCGCCATCGACGAGGTCCCGGAAGTGCCGGACGTTGCGATCATCCTCGTCAACGCGCGGCTCGCGGTGAAGATGCTTGAGGCATGCGGGCGCAAGGGTGTGCCCTTCGTCATCATGTTCAGCTCCGGCTTCTCCGAGATCGGCGCCGAAGGCGTGACGATGCAGAACGAACTGCGCGCGATTGCCAAGCGCTACGACATCGGTTTCGTCGGTCCGAATTGCCAGGGCATCATCGGTGTGCCGGCGAAAGCCTATGCAGGTTTCGGTTCGGCGTTCATCTACGATTACCAACCTGGCCCGGTCAGCATGGTGAGCCAGAGCGGTGGCTTCGGGTTCTCCGTGATGTCGCTCGCGGCAATGGAGGGCGGCGTCGGCTTTCGCTACGTCGTCACGACCGGCAACGAGGTCGGCATCAGCACGCTCGATTTCTGGCGCTTCCTCGTCGACGATCCCGGCACGCAGATGATCGCGAGCTACACCGAGGGCATGAAGGACGCCTGGCAGTTGCGTGAAATCGGCGAGGCAGCCCTCGATGCACGCAAGCCCATCCTCGTCTGGAAGGTCGGCAATTCGGAGGAAGGTCAGCGTGCCGTTGCCTCCCATACGGCCAATCTCAGCGGTGCGACGGCACTCTATCAAGCCGCTTTCAAGCAGACCGGCATCCAGCAGATCGAGGATATCCAGGATATCGTCGATTACAGCGCGGCCTTCCAGTGCGGCAAGGTGCCCCGCGGCAATCGGGTGGCGATCATCACGATCTCGGGCGGCGCCGGCATCATGATGACGGACGAAGCGATTGCCCGCGGGCTTGCGGTCCAGCCCTTGTCGCCGGAGACGGTCGAGAAACTGCGCCCGCTGGTGCCTTCGTTCGCCGCATTGGGCAATCCGATCGATCTCACCGCGGCGATCTTCGACGACACGGATCTTTGCCGCAAGGCGCTGGAACTCATCATCGAGGATCCGCTCGTGGATTCGGTGGCGATGGCCAACGCCGGGCTGCAGGGCGAAGTCGCGACGAAGGTGGCGCGAGAGATCGTGAACGTTGCCCGCCGCTCGGACAAGCCGATCATGCTGGGCTGGAGCGCACGCCGCGAAGTGGCGGGGGTGGCGTACTCGATGCTCGACGAATTGAAGATCCCGCACTATCGCTCGCCGATGCGTTGCATGCGCGCGCTGGCCGCGCTGACGAATCACGCGCTTGCCTGTGGTCGACATGAGGCGCGCAAGCGGGAGCCGCTGCTCGCGCTGTCGAACGCCGAGTCGAAAGTCGAACTCGCCGCGAGCGGAACCGATCTGGCCGAATATCAGGCGAAGCGCCTGCTTGCCCGCTACGGCATTCCCGTCACCCGCGAGGCACTTGCAACCAGCGCCTCGGAAGCCCGACGGATCGCGTCCGAGATCGGCTTTCCGGTCGTGCTCAAGATCCAGTCGGCCGATGTCCCTCACAAGACCGAAGCGGGCGGCGTACGGGTGGGTTTGAAGTCCGCCGTCGAGGTCGAAGCTGCTTACGAGGCCATCCTCGTTTCGGTCCGGCGCTACAAGCCCGATGCGGCAATCGACGGCGTTCTCGTCCAGGAGATGGTGCAGGATGGCGTCGAAGTCATCCTCGGCATCAACAACGATCCCCTCTTCGGCCCGGCCCTCAT
>JBIKKL010000133.1:0-9644 GCA_044360365.1 Burkholderiales bacterium
AACTCGCGCCGGTCCTCGCTCAGGTCAGCAGACAGTGTTCCCGGCGTCATCGTGACGATGCCGGCGAGTGCAACGAGCCCGTGCGGATCGCGGATTTCGAGGGGGATGCGAATGAAGCGCGGCGTGATGTTGCGTTCGGCGCCCAGAATGCGCCGGGCGACGACGATGTTCGACATCACGATATCCACTAGAACGATGCACGCCAGTCGCAACATCGGTCGCCAGCGCACCACTCTTGGGCGATCCGGCCGCCAGCGCTGCGAGGCAAGCGGCAACACCGCGCCCAGAACCGCACCCAGCACCATGTGGCCCACCGACGTGGAGCCATTGAGCATGAGCCAGCCGATGAACAACGCTGCCGACAGGCGCGGCTCAGGGAGCAGACGTCTCATTTGCCCTCACCTCGCTCGCGCATCTCGCGCCGAATATCGTAAAGCGGTGGTGCCGGTTGCGCATTGAGCACCGCATCGATATAGGCACGACGATCTGCCAACTGGATGGCCGCCGCATTCGTGTAGTCACCGATCGGCTTCGCCAGGATAGACGTGGCAACCACGAGCCCCAGGCCAAACACGATTGCCGCACTTTTCGATCTGCCGGAAGAATCCGGCGGATGCGCGGCTTCCACTTCGGCACCGTGCCCCCAGAAAATCGCCGAGCCCGCGCGCGACAGCGCGATCACCACGCCAAAGCTCGATAGAAGCACACCGACCAACACCGAGGTGCCGAATCCCGTTGTGCTTGCAGCTTCGAGCAGCAGCGCCTTTCCAAGAAATCCGGCGAGCGGCGGCATGCCGGCGACGGCGACAGAAGCAATGAAGAAAGCAATGCCCATCGGCGCCCACGCATGCTGCGGCATCGGCACGCTGTGCTGCAATTCGTCCCCGCACGCGCGCACGCCGCCGATCCGATCCGCGAGGAGAAACCATACCGATGCGATCAGCGTACTATGCACCAGATAAAAGAGCCCTGCAGCGATGCTATCCGTGGTCGCCAGACCGATGGCAAGCAGGAGCATTCCGGCCGAAGCCACGACCAGATAGGCAATCAAGCCACGCAGGCGGTGCGCTGACAAGACGCCGAGGACGGCCAGCACCAATGTCGCCAGGGCGAGCACCGGGAGTGCCGGCAGAAACACGCCGGCAACCACGCTTCGCAGCTCGTCATCGGTGTCCGGAAAAATCAAGGTGGTGGCTCGAGTGATGCCGTACACGCCCACCTTGGTCATGATCGCGAACAACGCCGCCACCGGCGCGGTCGCACTGGCATACGCGTCGGGCAACCAGAAGTAAAGTGGCAGGAGTGCGGCTTTGACAGCAAACACGACAAGCAGCATGAGCGCAGCGGACTGTGCAAGCGCGGCACTCTCCTGAGGTAGCGCCGCGAGCCGCACCGCCATGTCGGCCATGTTCAGCGTGCCCGTAATACCGTAAAGCAATGCAACGGCGATCAGGAACAACGCCGACCCGGTCAGATTGAAGATCAGGTAATGCACGGTCGCTTTGAGACGTGCCGTGCGGCCACGACCTTCACCGTGCAGCATCAGACCGTAGCTCGCGCAGAGCAGCACTTCGAAGAAGACAAAGAGGTTGAAAAGATCGGCCGTGAGAAATGCCCCAGCAAGCCCCATCAACTGGAACTGAAACAATGTGTGGAAATGCGGCCCCCGACGATCGTCACCCGCGAATGCGTAGACGAGCGCGAGCAGCGCAACCAGCGCCGTCAGACCGAGCATGAGGGCTGACAACCGATCGAGCGCGAACGCAATGCCAAAGGGCGCTTGCCAGTTGCCCAGCAGGTAGGTCTGAACTGCGCCGTCGCGAGCCTGATCGAGGAGCACGGCAGCAACGAGTGCAAACGCCAGCGTACCTGCCAGGGATACCGCGGCCGTGACCTTCGGGCTGCGCGCGGACATCACCATGCAGATCCCGCCCGCGACGAGCGGCACGACGACCGGCGCGATGATCCAGTGATTGAGGCTGTTCATTGCTCGCGTTCCTCGCCATCGACGTGGTCGCTTCCGGTTGCCGAGTGGGTGCGCAAGGAGAGGGCAAGCAACAATGCGGTCATGGCGAAACTGATGACGATCGCGGTAAGCACCAGCGCCTGCGGCAAGGGATCCGCGGTGTTCGCCAGCGTCTCGACGCCACGCTCCAGGATCGGCGGTGCACCGATCTTGAGCCGCCCCATCGAGAAGATGAACAGATTGACGGCGTACGACAACAACGTCAGCCCGAGTACCGTGTCGAATGTCCGCGCGCGCAGCAGCAGCCACACGCCACAACCGGCCATCGTTCCGATCCCGACCGCCATCAACAGAATCATCTCGCTTCCTCCCGGCCGAAACGGGCGATCGTGAGCAGGAGCAGCAGCGTCGCGCCCGTCACCACGAGGTAGACACCCAGATCGAACACCGCCGCGCTGGCCATCGGCACGCCGCCGACCCCCGGCAACCACGGATAATCGTAGGTGCTCGTCAGGAACGGTGATCCGACGAATGCACTCGCGATTCCGACGCCGCCGGAAATCAGCAGTCCCCATCCGATCCAGAGGCGATAGTTGAAGCGCGTCCGCTGATCCATCCAGCCCAGCCCGTGAGCCACGGCCTGCAGCATGAACCCAAGCGCCAGGACCAAGCCCGCGATGAAGCCCCCACCGGGAAGATTGTGCCCGCGAATGAAGAGGTGCAACGATACGAGAACGGCGAAAGGCAGGATCCACTGCGAGGCCAGCTGCAACATCAGCGGCGGTGCATCGATCCGTGCAGCGCCCCGCAGGCGGCCGCCTGCCTTCGCATCCGACAGCAGCGCATGCACGATGAACGCCGCCACTGCCATTACCGTGATCTCACCCAGCGTATCGAAGGCACGAAAGTCCACGATGATCACGTTCACCACATTGGATCCCCCACCCTCGGTCAGCGAGCGCTCGAGAAAGAAATGCGCAATCGAATCGACCGGACGCGAAAGTCCAAGCCAAACCAACGCCGCCACGCCGACGCCAGCCCCTACCGCCAGCAGCGCATCGCGCCACTTCCGCATTGGCGCATGTTCGACCGCCCCTTCCGCGGGCAGCCATGTGATCGCAAGCATCATGAGTACCGTAGTCGCCATCTCGACCAAAAGTTGCGTCAGCGCGAGATCCGGTGCAGACAGCAAGACGAACGCAAGACAGACGACCAGACCAACGACCGACAAGAGCAGCAGCGCAATCAACCTGTTGCGGTGTACGACCACGCAACCCACCGCGCAGATCATTCCGATCGCCCCCAGTATGAAGGCGCCTGCCGTCATGCCGTCCAGGTGCAACGCGGGGCCGACGACGGTGGGCGCACTGCCTCGCAGGAAAGGCCATGCCCCGGCAATCAGGGCCATCGTTACGAGCAGAGCGAGATAGCCTTGCAGACTGCCGGTCTGCAAGGCGCCGGTCACGCGACGCGACGCCTCGAGTACATGATCGATCGCCGGGACGAACGCATCGCGCCCGCTCTTTTTCCAGAGCAGCGGAAGATCGACGATGCGATGCAGGTTGATGAAGTGCTGCAGTCCGAAGTAAAGCAGAGTACCGCCGATCACAGCGACGCCGCTCATGAGCAGGGGAAGATTCCAGCCGTGCCAGATGGCCAACTCGTACACCGGGAGCGGCTCGACGTGCAGCGCAGCTTGCGCCGCGATGGCCAGGGTGGGACCGATGGTCATCGCCGGCAGCAGGCCCACCGTCACGCACAACAGCACCAGCAACAGCACCGGCAGGCGCATGAAAAACGGTGCTTCGTGCGGATGCTTCGGCAAGTTGACCGGATCGCCGTTGAAGAACACGTCGTAGACGAATCGGATCGAATAGGCAACGCTGAATACACCCGCCACGGTCGCCCCCAGCGGCAATAGCCAATTCATGGGCGTGTGTGCGTCGAGGGCTACCGTTTCCGCGAAGAACATCTCCTTCGACAGAAAGCCGTTCATGAGCGGCACGCCGGCCATCGCGGCTGCCGCGACCATGCCGAGCGTTGCGGTAAACGGCATGAATCTGAACAGACCGTTGATCCGCCGCATGTCGCGCGTGCCGGTTTCGTGATCGATGATGCCGGCGCTCATGAACAAGCCGGCCTTGAACGTGGCATGGTTGATGATGTGAAACACCCCGGCCACCACGGCAAGGGGCTCGTCCAGGCCGAACAACAGCGTGATGAGTCCGAGATGACTGATCGTCGAATAGGCGAGCAGCCCCTTGAGGTCATGCTTGAAGATTGCGATGTAAGCGCCGAGTACGAGGGTCGTCAATCCGACGAGCGACACGATCCAGAACCACGGCTCGCTATGACCCAAAACAGGGTACAGGCGCGCCAAAAGAAACACGCCCGCCTTCACCATCGTCGCCGAATGCAGATAGGCGGATACCGGCGTCGGCGCCGCCATGGCATGCGGCAACCAGAAGTGAAACGGGACCTGAGCGCTCTTCGTAAACGCCCCGAGCAAAACCAACACGAGCGCAACTTCGTAGAGCGCATGCGAGCGAATCAGATCGCCGGATCGCAGGACGGTCTCGAGTCGAAAATCGCCGACGATGTACCCGATGAGCAATACCCCGGCGAGCAGGCACAAACCGCCTGCCCCGGTAATCGCGAGCGCCATGCGCGCGCCCTCGCGTGCGTCCTCGCGGCGATGCCAGTAGCCGATGAGCAGGAACGAGGACAGACTCGTCAGTTCCCAGAACACCACCAGCAAGAGCAGGTTGTCCGCAAGCACGACGCCCAACATCGCGCCCATGAAAAACAGAAGAAACGCATAGAAACGTACCGCCGGATCCTTGCGGTCGAGGTACATCGCCGCATACAGCACCACCAGCGCCCCGATGCCGCTCACGAGCAGCGCGAACAGCCACGCGAGCCCATCGAGGCGAAAGCCGAAGTGAAGTCCGAGGGAGGGCATCCACGCCACGGACCACGACGGCACGCTGCCCGCGAACACCGACGGTCCGGCCTGAAGGGTCAGCGCGGTTGCTGCGACGGCGGTCAGCCCCGCCGTCCAGGCCGCGCCGCGCCGCCATGTCGAGGGCATGAGGGCTACCGTTGCTGCCGCAGCGAACGGCAGCAACGCAAGTACGAGCAGCATCATGTCGCGGTTTTGGCCCGCAGCAGCGTTGCCACGATGGCGACGAGTGCGATCGGAATGACGAAACTCATCATTGCCGTCGAAAACGCGGGCAACACATCATGCTGCTGCTGGGCGAGCACCAGATATGTGACGTATGCGACGTAGGCTCCCACGAGCACCCCCCCCTCCCAGCGGGCGATCTCGCGACCGCTCACGAAGATCGGCAAACAGACCAGGGCGACGGCGATCATCACCCAAATGTCGAATCTCACGATGGAAGGTGCCACGTCGAGCCCCGAATTGCCGGCCGCCAGCGCTGATAGCCCCAGACAGCCGAGGATGTTGAACAAATTCGAGCCGACGACATTGCCGACGGCGATGTCGCGCTCGCCCTTCAGTGCAGCCGTGATCGACGCGGCTACCTCCGGCAACGATGTACCGGCCGCGACTACAGTGAGCCCGATGACGACGTCGCTGACACCGAGTGCCCGCGCGAACGTCACCGAGGCATCGACGAGCCAGTTCGAACCGACCACGAGCAGGCCGAGCCCGGCGAGCACGAGCAGACACTGCACGCTCCAGCGATCGTCCCAGGCGCCGGCTACGGCCGGTCGGACTTCGGCATCGAACTCCGCCTGGGCCGCACGCGTCTCGCGACGCGATTGGACAACGAGGTACGAAGAATAGGCGATCATCAGACCGAACATCATCATCCCGTCGGTCCATCCGAGACGGCCATCGAGCGCAAGGACGAGCAGCAGCACCGAGGCGGCGATCATGATCGGCACTTCCTGGCGTATGAGTTGAACATTGACGACCAGCGGGATGATCAACGCGCTCACGCCGAGTATGAAGAGCACGTTGAATATGTTGCTGCCGACCACGTTACCGGCCGCGATATCCGTACGGCCGCTGAGCACCGCCCCGACCGACACAGCCATCTCCGGCGCACTGGTGCCGAACGCGACGACCGTGAGACCGACGACCAGCGGCGAGATACCGAACGACAGCGCAAGCTTCGATGCGCCGCGCACGAGCGAACTCGCACCGAGTATCAACGCGACCAGTCCGGCCGTGAACATTACGAACGTCATGCTTCCTCCCTGCTCCCGAAGTACGGGCGCCGTCCTACGTCAGCGCGGTCGAATCCTGCGTCGGCAGCGCGCCGTCACGACCGCCCCGGGCGGGTCGACGGGCGCGATGATGCCCCTTACGCAGCGTTCTCGCGGCACGCGCGAGCGCCAATTCGAAAGCCCCCCGCCACTCGGACGCCTTCGACGTCGCCACGACAGTAGGTTTTCCAGGCGTCGCCAACTCGATTCGGCACCGCTTGTCTATTCCACCGCGCGGGCCATTTTCGTCGGCGAACCTCACGCGTACTGTCGCCACGAGCCAGTTCAGCCGACGCAGCACGAAATCCACGCGCCGCGCGGCGACCTCGCGCAGATCGTTCGCCTGCGAACACGACGTATCGATGAGAACACGCATTGCACCACCTCCGTAGCGTCGAAGAGTCGCAACGAGAATATGCGTAAGGCAGAGTTCCGAAGAAGCAGAATAAACGATAAGGGACATTCCGAAAAACCGGAATGTCCCGATCAGAGATCGTCTGGACTACGAGTCCGTCAGCGAGACGAAGCAGCAGCGTCTAATCGACGGTGACCACGTCGCGCCAACGGTCCATCTCGGTCCGAATCAACGTCGCAAGCTCTTCCGGAGAAGACGGGACCGGATTGAGCCCCTGGCGAATCGTGATCTTTGCAAGCGCGGGATCCTTCAGGATCTCCTGCAGCACACCGTTCAAACGTTTGATGATGGGCTGAGGCGTACCGGCCGGCGCGAGCATGCCGAACCAGAACGTCGCATCGTACCCTTCCAGCCCGGCCTCCCGCATGGAGGGCACGTCAGGAAGACTCGGATCCCGATCCCTGCCCGTGACTGCAAGCACCCGCAACTTGCCGCGTACGTTCGCGGCGGTGGTCGTGGCGACGAATCCGACGCGTACATCGCCGCCGAGCAGTGCAACGATGACGTCGGATCCGCCCTTGTACGGTACGTGGGCCATCCGTATGCCCGCGACCTTCTGCAACATCTGCGCGGAAAGGTGACCGGCCGAGCCGACCCCTTGCGTTGCAAAATTGATATCCCCCGGCTTCTGCTTCGCCATCGTGACGATGTCGGCCGCAGACTTCGCGGGAAAGTCGGGCCGCACGAGGAGCGCATTCGCGAACGCATAGGTGCGTCCGATCGGCGCGAAGGCCGTCAGCGAGTTGTACGGCGGATTCTTGTCGGTAATCTGGCTGATCGTCAGTGCGCCCTGGCTCGACCAGGCGAGCGTATGGCCATCGGCCGGCGCACGCGCCACGATCTGCGCCGCCACCACGCCGGCGGCACCCGCCCGATTGTCGACCACCATCGACGCACCCAGCGCTTCGCTCATGCGCGCCGCCACGAGACGCGCCGACACATCCGCGTTGCCGCCTGGCGAGAACCCCACCACCAGACGAATCGGACGATTGGGATACTGCTGTGCGCAGACGAGCGATGTGCTCGCCAACCATACTGCAGCGATGCTCGCGATGACCCGTTCAGTCCTCATCGATGCTCCTCCTGTTTTTCGAACGACGGCATCGTTGCCGATCCGTCGAGGGGCGAGCGCCGAGCCGGTCCCGAACGAACACACGGTCGACCATCCGCCATGGCAGTCACGAATGCGCAATTCACCGCACAGATTGTCCGTGCGCACTTCGATACGCGCCCGGCAGGATATCGCATGCGCCTCGAAAAGGGCGCAACGATTGACCGCAGGGGACTCCTGCGTCGGGGTACCGCGCGCAGGGCAGCTGCGCGCGACCAGCCGCGTCCACGGTGCGCTCGCGTGGCCACACGTGCGCCACCATGCATCAGCGCGCATCGGCATCGATACGGATGCCTGCCTGCGCGATCACGCGCGTCATCCGCGTCGTCTCGCCGGCGATGCGCCCGCGCAGTTCCGCGCCCGTCCCGCCAACGATCTGCGACTTCATGGCATCGAAGCGATCTCTCACCACTGGCTGCTGCAGGGCGCGCATCACCTCCTGCTGAATACGGCTTGCGGCTGGCGCAGGGATGCCGACCGGACCGAACACGCCGTAGATCGCCTCGGATTCGTAATCGGTCAATCCCGCACTGGCCACGGTAGGCAATTCGGGAGCAAGCGGACTGGGTCGAGCAGAGGTGACCGCCAAGGCACGCAGTCGACGTGCTGCCACATGCGGCCCGGAGGCGGCGAGGTTCGAGAAGAGTACATGCACGTGACCGGCGATCGCATCGTTCAGCGCGGGCCCTGCCCCCTTGTAGGGAACGAACACCATGTTTACGTTGGCAGAGAGCCTGAACATCTCGCCGGCGAGATGTGACGCCGTTCCGGTACTCCCACCGGCGAAATTGAGTTCTCCCGGACGAGCACGCGCCAAGGCGACGAGTTCCTTCACGCTCTTGGCGGGCAGCGACGGATGCACGACGACGACGTTGGGGGTCGTCACCGTCAGCGCGAGATGTGTGAAATCCTTGAGCGGATCGAACGACACCTTGCTGAGCAAAGGCAACAGCCAGAAAATATTGCTCGTGAGAAGCAGCGTGTATCCGTCGGGACGGGCACGCGCGACCGCCTCGATCCCCGGCAATGCACCGCGATTGTCGACCACGACGGGCTGCCCCAAGGGGCCAGCAATCGCCTGAGCGATTCCACGCGAAACGACGTCTCCAGCACCGCCCGCCGCGCTGGTCACGAGTCGTATCGGTCGCACGGGATAGTCCTGCCCGCATGCGGCACCTGCACCGCCTACGATCGACAATCCTGCTGCCCAAGCGAACCACGCACCGGCCGGACCGAGCATGTTCTCCGCCCTCGTCACGCGGCGAGCCCCCTCATCGCACCGACTCGCCGGCAAGCCGGCGCATGATCGGCGCAATGTCGGCCAGCGTCTCGAAGGCGTCGAGCGCAGCGTACAACTGCTCGGCGTCGGCGCGCGAGTACGCCTGCTCCACGCAGTCGATGAATTTCGGCTTGAGGTAAGGGATGAATTCCTCGGAGCTGCGACCCTCGGCATCGTCGCGGCGTACCGAGCGCGTGCTGCCATCCTTCATTCTCACCGTGAGTTCGCACTGCTGTGACAGCGATTCGAGACCAGGGATCCCCTGCGCCTGCACGCGGCCGACGATGGCCTGCAGTTCGGGGCGCGCGATGCTTTCCTCCCCGAAGTGCCGCAGGCTGATGCCGCCATCGAGGATCGCTGCGGCGATCGTGTACTGAATGCTGAACTTGCCTTCCAGGCCGGTCGTCACTCGCGGACGATCGACATGCGTGATCCGGCGCTGGTTCAGTGCGATCGTGATCGACTCGATGTCGTCTGCCCGCAAGGGCCGACCCTGCGTGAGATCGCGAGCGGCGTCGATGGGCGCATGCGTCGAGCCGCAGGAGGGATACTTCTTGAACTTGATGCCCGAACGCATGAGCTCGAACGTGCCGTCGAACCGCGTCGCCTCCGGGCGGTACTTGCCTTCGCCGTT
>JBIKKL010000392.1:0-4983 GCA_044360365.1 Burkholderiales bacterium
CGCCGTGAATTCCGCACCGATGCTGCCACCCGCGCCCGGCCGATTGTCGATCACCATCTGCTGCCCGAGCGCCGTACCCAGCGAATGCGCAACCAGACGGGCAGTGAAGTCGACGAATCCGCCCGGCGTAAAACCGACCACGATGCGGACTGGCTTGGACGGGTAAGCCTCCGCGGCCAGGCTCGCGCCACTGCCCAATGCCCCCGCCAGACAAACCAGCGCAGCACAACGATTCGCGTTCACGACTACCATCGAAACGACTCCCCAGGTTCGAATGACATCCTCGCTCGCCGATGGTATACCATCCCCTCATCGACCGAGCCGTGCGTCAGACGCGGCAACCTCTCCCGTCACACGTACAGAACGAGATCCCGCGTCATGAATCCCCTGCTGTTCACGCCGCTCAGCATTCGCGACCTAACGCTCAAGAATCGCATCGTGCTCTCGCCGATGCTCACCTATTGCGCCACCAACGGCTACGTCAACGAACGACACATCGCGCACTACGCGAAGTATGGTGTCGGCGGCGTGGGCCTTGTCTTCGTCGAATCGACCAAGATCGATCCGCGCGGCTGTTCGACGCCCGCCGACCTAGGTTTGTGGAAAGACGAATTCATGCCCGGCATGAAGAAGATCGTCGACATCGTCAAAAGCTACGGATCGGCGATCGGCATCCAGCTCGGGCACTCGGGACGCAAGGCACGGCGCAACCTGCCGTGGGAAGGCCGTACCCCGCTGAACAACTTTCCAGGCGTCGATCATGGCGAGCCCTGGGAACTGATCGGCCCGAGCCCGATCCAGCATTCGCCGAGCTATGAAGCCCCGCGCGAGATGACCAACGACGACATCGGCGAGTTGATGGAAGCCTACGCACAAGGCGCCCGCCGCGCGAACGAGTGCGGCTTCGATGTGCTCGAAATCCATGGTGCGCACGGCTATCTGCTGCATCAGTTCCTTTCGCCCACCGCGAACAAGCGCACCGATCGCTACGGCGGCTCATTCGAAAACCGCATGCGCTTCGCGCTGGAAGTCGTGGCGTCGGTGAAGCGTTTCTGGCCGGAGACCAAACCCCTCTTCCTGCGCATCTCGGCGATCGATGAAGTCGACTGGACCATCGAGCACAGCGTCGAGCTGTGCAAGGCGCTCAAGCAAGCCGGCGTCGACGTCGTCGACTGCAGCGCGGGCGGCATCTCCGACACGATCCCGATGAACAATCCGGTCGAGTACGGTTACCAGGTCAAGTTCGCCGACTCGGTGCGCAACAAGAGCGGCATCATGAGCATGGCCGTGGGCCTCATCGTTCATGCGGATCAGGCGGAAGCCATCCTGCAAAACGGGCAAGCCGATCTCGTGGCAATCGGCCGCGAGATGCTGCTCAATCCGAACTGGGCCATCGATGCCGCGCTCAAGCTCGGCGTCGAGCATCCTTACGGTCAGGTGCCGCCTGTTTTTGCCGCCTATCTGGAGAGCCGCTCGCGCCGCTTCAAGGATCTGCGACATTCGACCACCCAGACCGGGATCAACGCATAAAGCGCGGCACCAAGGCGCCAGGAGGAGGCAGTTCGCCTGCCCACGAACGACGAGCACACGATATGGACTCCACTACTATGCAAACGCAGTCGACAGCCGGCTCGATCACCGGCACCAAACTCATCGAAGCTACCCGGGCCATCGCCCCCATCATCCGCGAAGCGGCCGGCACCATCGAGCAAACCAAGAAGCTGCCGCGGCATGTGTTCGAGGCCATCGCCGATGCCGGACTCTTCCAGACGATGATTCCGAAGGCGGCCGGCGGATACGAGCTGGATTTCCCCAGCTTCGCCACGATCCTCGAAATCGTCGCGCTCGCCGACGCCAGTGCAGCCTGGTGCGTGAGCCAGGGCTCTATCTTCAGCGGCACTTATGCGGCGCGCATGCCGGTCGCCGTCGCCCGCAAGCTGTTCATCGATACTCCCCGCGCCGTCGCCGCAAACACGCCGACGCCGACCGCCAAGGCCGTGGTCGTGCCGGGCGGCTATCGCGTGACGGGACGATGCGGGTTCAGTTCGGGGTCACCGCACGCGGCTTGGATCGCCCCACAGGCTCAGGTCGTCGAAAACGGCCAGACCCGCATGGTCGACGGCAAGCCCCACATCATCTATTGCTTCGTACCGCACGAGCAGGCCGAGATCCACGACAGCTGGAAGGTTCGAGGGATGCGCGGCACGGGCACGAACGACTTCTCGGTACACGACGTATTCGTGCCCGAAGAGCGGACGGTTCCTTACGCGAATGCGCCGGTGCTGCACGAGGGACCGGTCTACAAGATCGCCCGGTCGCTCTATTTCGCTACCGGCGATGCGTTGTGTGCACTGTCCTGTGCGCGCAACGCACTTGAAGCCTTCTACGAATTGGCCGGATCCAAGGCGCCACGCTATCAGACGAACCTGCTGCGCGATCTGCCGGCGACCCAGTTCACCGCCGGCAAATGCGAGATCACGGTACGCTCGGCCCGCCTCTACCTGTTCGATGCGGTTCAAAAGATCTGGGACGACACGCTGGCCAACGGTACACCCCAGATGGACGCGCGCACCAACCTGCGCATCGCCACGACGCATGCGATCCACCAGGCCGCCGAGGTCGTCCGTCAGGTCTATCTCGCGGCGGGTGCAACGGTCGTCTTCGAGGGCAACGTGATCCAGCGCATGTTCCAGGACGTGAACGTGATTACCCAGCACGTCCAGGCCCGGTTCCAGCACTACGATACGGTCGGGCGTTACGTGCTCGGCGTGCCGTTCGAGGAACAGCACCTGTAAGAACTTCGATCAATAATTGATCGAACGCGCCGAACCGCCATCCACCGCGATGGCTTGCCCGGTGATCGCGCTCGCGCCATCGGAACAGAGGAAGATCACGAGGTTCGCCAGATCGGCCGGCTGGATGAAGCGGCCGAGCGGAATCTCCTTCAACCGCTCGGCGCACACTTCTTCGAGCGTCTTGTTCTCGATCTGGGCCACTTTGCGCAAGCCTGCTTCCTGGCGCGGCGTCCAGGTCGTGCCCGGATGGATCGTGTTGACCGTGATGCCGTCCTTGGCCACCTGCTCCGACAGGTGCTTGGAAAAGTTGGTCACGGCCGAATTCACGATGCCGTTGGTCATGCGATAGTCGGTGACGATGCGTGCCGTCATGCCCGCGACGTTTACGATCCGTCCCCAGCCCTTTGCGCGCATGTGCGGCACCACCTCGCGCGCGCAACGCACATAGCCCATCAGCTTCACGTCGATGTGGTACCGGAACTCCTCGTCGGAAAGTCCACCGAAGCGCTGCTGGGTCGAGGTGACCGCGTTGTTGATGAGAATGTCTGCGCGCCCATAGTGGTCCGAGGCTTGCGTGACGAAGGCCTTGACCTGATCCGGCTGCGTCATGTCCGTCTGAATCGCGATCGCCTGAACGCCGACGGCGCGAATCTCCCTGGCGGCTTCCTCCAGGTCGGCAGCGCCGCGAGCACAAATCGCAAGATGCACACCTTCGTGGGCAAGCGCCAATGCGACCGCCTTGCCGATCCCCTTGCTGCCGCCGGTCACGAATGCGACGCGCCCGTCCAATCCTGTCTGCATGAATCCGATCCTCTAGTTGATGGTGAAGCGCTCAATCGATCGCCGAGTGCACGAGGTTGCTGACCCAATCCAGCCGACGACTATGCCATGGATCGGGAATGCGGCTATTGGTGAGATAGGCGAACGACACGCCGGAATCCGGATCGCCCCAGCAATACGAGATGCCTGCACCTCCATGACCGAACGTATTCGGCGATGCGATGCTGCCCAGACCGCGGATGGTCTCCGTGGTCCCGCGCACGTGGACGCCGATCCCGCGATGCATCGGCATGTTCATGCCGTAGTCGTGCATGTCGCCGGTGTGATTGCGGGTGCAGTATTCGATCAGTCGCGGCGACACCAGCCGCACGCCGTTCAATCGTCCCTTGTTCACCATCATCTGGTAGAGGGCGGCCATGCCGCGCGCCGTGGCGAATCCCCCGCTGCTCGGAATGCCGGCACGGCGATGCTCCGGCGTGTTCTCCGAGTTCCGGGGCTTCTGGCCACCGCCATCGGCGGGCTCGTACATGTTGACCGCTCGAGCGTGCTCCGCATCGGGCAAACCGACGTAAAGATCACGCCCCAGTCCGAGGGGTTCGATGACGCGCGTGCGGATGAAATCGCGATAGTCCATGCCGGTGATGGCTTCGATCACGACGGCACAAGCGGCATGGGCAGACTTGCCGTGATATTGCAGGCGCGTCCCCGGCGTCCACTCGAGGGTGAAGTTGCATACCTGCCGGCGCAGCTCGGCATGGTCGACCCAGCAATTCGCACTGCATTCCTGACTCGGGAAGCCGCCGCGGTGACTCATGACCTGCGCAATCGTGACACCACCCTTGCCGTGCTGCGCGAATTCCGGCACGTACTCCGCGACCGCATCCGAGAAGCGAAGCAAGCCATCTTCCACCAGCATCCACATGCCGACGGCGGTGATGACCTTCGTGTTCGAATACAGGAGCCAGAGCGTGTCGTTGCTGGCGGCCTGATCCGGCCCGAGCTTCGCGTGGCCGAAGGTTTCGAACAGGGCAAGCTTCCCGTGCCGCGCCAGTGCGATCTGCGCCCCCGGATATCGATTCGACTCGATATGGCTGCGGATCAGTTTGCGCAGACGCTGCAGCGCCGGCTCGTGAAAGCCCAGTTCGGCCGGCGTGGCCGCGGCAAGTGGGAATGCAGCCGACGCAGATGGCGCCTTCATGTCGTTCATGGCACGGTCCTCCAAGGAAACAGTGATCGAAGCATACCCCGCCTTCCCCCAACCCTGGGTCAGAACCCTGCGTCCAACCCAGGGTTGCAACCCTGGGTTGGGCTAGTCAGCCCCGACCCGGGGTCGACTCAGGGTCAGGCGGCGATGGTTACGCCGGCGGCCTCACAGGTGTTGGCAACATCGCTCACGGTAACGCGGCGC
>JBIKKL010000539.1:0-3763 GCA_044360365.1 Burkholderiales bacterium
CGACGACGAAGTACACTTATACGCTCGGCGCCCTCGCGGACAGCAGCTTAATTCGCTGCCGCTCGCGCTGCAAACCAGGATCGACAGCCGCCCGCGAGGCAGGCACACTGCTGGTCCCGCAGGCCGCGCCCAGCGGTGCCCGAACGAATGACCGAACGAACGAAACGATAAGGATCGACGATGACGACAGCAGCCTCCGCCAGCCCTGCCACCAGCGCCCAGGCGACCCTGCCGCTCTCCGGCATCACCGTGCTGGACCTCACCCTGGCCCGTGCCGGCCCCACGTGCGTGCGGCACCTTGCCGACTGGGGCGCGAACATCATCCGCATCGAACCCCCGCCCGTTGCGGGCGCCGAAGACGTCGCCGGCAAGCGCGACGGCTTCGACTTCCAGAACCTGCACCGCAACAAACGCATGGTGAACCTGGATCTGAAGTCCCCCGAAGGCCATGCGGCCTTCATGAAGCTGGTCGAAAAGGCCGACGTGATCATCGAAAACATGCGCTCGGCCGTGAAGTACCGCCTCAAGGTCTCGTACGACGACGTGAAGCAAGTCAATCCGCGCATCGTCTACGGTTCGATCAGCGGCTTCGGCCAGTCCGGCCCCTACGGCAAGCGCGCCGGCGTCGACCAGATCGTTCAAGGCATGGGCGGCCTCATGTCCATCACCGGTCTGCCGGGCCAAGGCCCCGTCCGCGTGGGCATTCCGATTGCCGACCTCACCGCCGGCAACCTGCTCGCCCTCGGCGTCATGATCGCCCTCTTCGAGCGTGTCACCACCGGCGTCGGCCGCTGGGTCACCACGAGCCTCCTCGAAGCCATGATCTTCATGCTCGACTTCCAGGCCGCGCGCTACCTGAAAGACAAGGAAGTCGCCAAGCAGGCAGGCAACGATCACCCGACCAGCATCCCCACCGGCGTCTTCCCGACCAGCGACGGCTTCATCAACATCGCGGCTTCGTCGAGCCGCGTATGGGAGCGGATGTGCGAAGCCATCGGCCGCCCGGACTGGAAAGAGAAGCCCGATTGGAAAGCCGTTCAGGATCGCAGCCGCGACCGCAAGGCGATTCACGACGCGATCTCCGCAGAAACCAAGCACAAGCCGTCCAACCACTGGATCGAAGTGTTCGAAGCTGCGGGCGTACCGTGCGGTCCGATCTACGATATCGGCCAGGTGTTCGCCGATCCGCAGGTACAACATCTCGGCATCGCCCGGCCGATGAAGAGCCCCGAACTGGGAACCTTCGACATCGTCGGTTCGGCGATCAACCTGACGGGGCTGCCCAAGGACATCCGCATCGCCACGGCCCCGGCCGGCGCGCATACGGATGAAGTCCTGCGCAGCATCGGTTATACCGACAAGGAAATCGCCGCGATGCGCACCAAGGGCATCGTCTGATTTCGTCGGCGTCCGCAATGTCGTAGGGGTAAAAAGCATGGCCGCGAAGTTCACGTTGTGCAGCTTCAGAACTTGTCCCTGGGTACAGCGCGCGGCGATCGTGCTTCGCGCCAAGAACATCCCCTACGACCTCACCTACATCGAGCACGATCGCGACAAGCGGCCCGACTGGTTCATGGCCATCTCGCCGCACGGCAAGGTGCCCGTGCTCATGCTCGACGGCAAGGAGGCACTGTTCGAGTCGAACGCCATCGCGGAGTATCTCGATGAGACGGTTGCACCGCGACTCGCACCGGAAGATCCGATCGAACGCGCGCGCAATCGCGCATGGACCGACTATCTCCCCACCTTCGCCATCGCCGTGTCCCTCACGTCGTACTCGAATTCCCAGCAGGAATTCGAAACGAAGATGCAGAAGATTCCCGAACCGTTCGCCAAGCTCGATGCCGCGCTTGCGGGGCGAGGTCATGTCGGCCCGTTGTTCAACGGCCCGAACCTGTCCCTGGTCGATGCGGGCTATGCGCCGTTCCTGCTCCGGTTCACGTTCACCGATCGCGTACGCCCCATGGGGATCATCGAACGCTATCCGCATCTCGCCGCCTGGCGCGATGCGCTCATCTCCCACCCGGCGGTCATTGCCTCGACGGTAAGCAATTTCGAAGAAGTGTGGCAGGAACAGCTCATCGAGCGCGGCCGCTGGCTCGGCAGCTTCGTTTCGAAAGACGTTCTGGGTGCGGCGGCGCGCGCAGCTTGATGTCCCGGCGGCGGGTTCGCGCCGAATGAACGTACGCAACGCCGGATGAAGTCCATTGTGAACAGCGTCGCCCATTGGGGAATCCCTCCTCTGCGTACGTTTCTCGCCGTCGCCATCGCGGCGTTCCTCCTCGGCTGCGAGATACCGACTCGCATGCCGACCATACTCCAGCCACCGAATCCCTTCATCGTCGGTCACGATACGATCGCGGGCTTCGTGAAGAGTCCCAAGGGCCCCGAAGCCGGCGTGTGGGTCATCGCCGAAACGGTCGAACTGCCCACGCGCTTCGCGAAGATCGTTGTCACCGACGACCAAGGCCGCTATCTCATCCCCGATCTGCCGCGTACGAACTACAAGGTCTGGGTGCGCGGCTATGGCCTCGTCGATTCACCCAAGGTCGATGCCCAACCGGGAAAGCAACTCGACCTCGGCGCAGTCCTTGCTCCAGGCGCCGCGGCGGCCGCCGACTACTATCCGCCGATCTATTGGTATTCGATGCTGAGCATTCCGGCTCCGAACGAGTTTCCTGGAACAGGTCCGAACGGCAACGGCATCGCCCCGACCATGGGCAGCCAGCCCGAATGGCTCAACAGCGTGAAGACCAACGGCTGCATGACGTGTCATGCGCTCGGCACCCGAGCGACGCGCACGATCCCGAAGGACTTCACGCACTACGCATCGTCCCAGGAAGCCTGGACGCGTCGCATTGCGTCCGGTCAGGCGATGACCCAGATGATCAACGTGGCTGCTCGCCTCGGCACCGAACGCTCCCTGTCGAACTGGGCCCAGTGGACGGACCGCATCGGCGCCGGCGAGCTGCCGTTCGCCCAACCGCCTCGCCCGCAAGGGGTGGAGCGAAACATCGTGCTGACGCTCTGGGACTGGAGCCGAAACACGGCCTATCTGCACGATCTCATCGGCACCGACAAGCGCAAGCCGACGGTGAATCCTTACGGCCCGCTCTATGGGGCACCGGAGAACAGTACCGACTTCATCCCTGTGCTGGATCCCGCGCGCAACCGTGCACGAGAGATCTTCCATCCGGTACGCGATCCGAAGACGCCTTCCCACAAGACCGATCCCATGGCGCCCTCGCCATATTGGGGCGACAAACCGATCTGGGACAGCCAGGCCAGCCTGCACAACCCCATGCTGGACGAGCACGAGCGCGTGTGGTTCACCGCCCGCATTCGCCCCGCACAGAATCCACCCTTCTGCCGCCGGGGCTCATCGCATCCTTCCGCACAGGTCTTTCCGCTCGAACGCTCGACGCGCCATCTCTCGATGTACGATCCGAAATCGGGACGCTTCACTCTGATCGACACCTGCTTTCCCACGCATCACCTGATCTTCGCCGAAGACGCAAATCAGACGCTCTGGACCAGCAGCGGCGGCACAGGCAACGCAGTGCTCGGGTGGCTCGATCGCAAGCGATTCGAAGCCACCGGTGACGAAGCGGTCTCCCAGGGATGGACGCCCTTCGTGCTCGACAGCAATGGCAACGGCAGGCGCGACGCGTGGAGCGAACCGGATCAACCGCTCGATTCGTCGAAGGACAAGCGGCTTGCCATCGGCATCTACAGCGTCGCGGTAAATCCTGTGGACGGTTCG
>JBIKKL010000768.1:0-2546 GCA_044360365.1 Burkholderiales bacterium
GCTGGAGACGACCTCGGCCTGCACATTGCTCAGCCCTGAGCGTGCCACGCGGGCGCGCAACCGCTGCAGCCGTGCCGAAGAGACATCGAAGGCATAGAGCCGACCTTCCGAGCGCATCATCGCCCCCAGCAGCAGGGTTTTTCCGCCGGCGCCGGCACAGAAATCGACCACCATCTCGCGCCGCCGCGGGGCGAGCAGAAAGCCGAGCAGCTGGCTCCCCTCGTCCTGGACTTCGATGGCGCCGGATGCAAAGAGATCGTTCTGCTCCAGGGCGGGCTTGCCTTCCACGCGCACGCCGAGCGGCGAATAGGGCGTAGTCTGCGCGGGGATTCCCGAAGCGGCGAGTCGTGCGACGAGATCCGCAGGCTGGATCATCAATGTGTTGGCCCTCAAATCCAGCGGGGCCGGGGTCTGCATGCCGACCCCGAGAGCGAGGATCTCTTCGTCCGACATCGTCGGGCGCAGATGTGCCACGATCCAGTCGGGCAGTTCGGCACGCACTTCGAGAGGCGCATCCGGCGGCAGTTCATGTGGGGCGTGCTCGAGCCAATCGAGCTCCGCGGGCGAGGCGGCTATGTCGAGGGGGCGATTCAACGTGCGCAGATGGTGACGTACGCCGAGCAGGAACAGGCGTCTCGGTTTGGGATCCCCTGCAAGCAGACGATAACTGCCGAGGCGCCGCAAGACGGCATAGACGCTCTCGGCGATGAGGCCGCGGTCGCGGCGACCGAGCTTCGGGTGCGTACGAAAGAATGTCCGCAGCACCGTATCTGCGGGGGTCTGGAACGAGAGGGCTTCGGTCAGGGCTTGCGTGCCGTCGCGCAAGAGCGAGGGGCCTACGGCGGCCCGCGAACGCTCGTCGGATTCGGGGCGCGGTCGAGGGGATGAGCCCTGGGACGAAGTGCGTTCGCGTGCGTTCGGGTTCCGGCTGGATGTGCCGCGGCTCTTCTTGGGGCGATCATGTGCCATGGGTATCGATTCGAGTGGCGATTTGCTCGACCGTGAGATTGCCGCCACGGTCGAAAAAGCGGATGCGTACGGGCAGTCGCGGCGGATCCGCCGCGAGCCACAACTCCATGTGTTCCTCGCCTGGTGCGCTGACTTGCCGTATCGGCACCGTGCGTACTGTCCCGATGGGCAACTCGATCGGCTCTTCCGCACCGATGTCCAGGACGTAGGTGTCGAGTTTGTGACCGGCCGTGATGACCATCATGCGTTGTCCTGGCGGGATCGGTTCTCGTGCCAGCTGGAAAATGAACGAGAGCAGATCCTGCGTACCTCCAGGGAGCGCGAGTGTACGCGCTGCGCCCAGTGGGCCGAGGACAATTTTGCCGTTGGCCCAATCGAATTCCGCGGCCGCCTGTCTCGCGCCGCCTCGACCGCGACGCGATGTGAACCTGCGGGGCCGAAATCCCTCGGGAGCGATCATGCCCTCACTGACGTAAGCGAATTGATAGGGCAGGAAAACGCTCAGTAATCCCGTCGTCTCCGACAGGCTGGTCAGTCGGTAGGTCGTCCCTTCGATGCGCCAGCTTTGCTCGGAGCGGCCGATGATGCCGCCGCCGTAGAGGAGGTCGTAGGTGATCGAGCCACGTGCGGGCAGCGGATCGGGCTCCGCGACAGGCGCCTGCGCGACTTGAGGTTCAGGGGGCGGATCCGGGAGGGGGGGCGCCGCATCGACGGATGGCTTGGGTTGCCCGGTGGCGCCGGTCTCGGCCTGCTTTTCCGTGGCGGGCGGATCAGCGAGGCCGGGGATGCGCTCTTCTCGGGATGGTGCAGGGGAAAGTGGCGCCGGCGCGGTAGGCGCTTTGGGGGGCACCGGCTTGGGCTTCGTGACCGTGGGCGGAGTCGGTCGGGGCGGCGGCGGAGGTGGCGGCTCGATCTTCTGCAGTTGTGCGGTCAGGACGGGGGCGGGGGCATCCTGGAGAAACAGGCTGTCTGCAAGTTCCGAAATCACCACGGCGTGTATGGCCACGGAGAGCGCGACGGCCAACAGGAACGTGCGACGCGTACCCGGATGCACGGGTTATGAAGCCACGCGCGGGCAAGTGCCGCCGAGTGGGTGCGTGGGCAGGGGCGGCGCGCTGCACATCGACAGGCGCCTAGGCGTCGGGGGCCGGCGCGATCAACGCGGCGGCGGCGCGCGCATGGGGAAAGCTCACCTTGCCGTCAGGCCTCAGCGCGATTGCGTCGCGGGCAAGCCACGCGAGTGCCTGAGGGTAGAGGCGATGCTCTTGTTCGAGGACACGGGCGGCGAGTAAATCTTCGTCGTCGTCGGGGAGAACGGGCACGGCCGCCTGCGCGATGATGGGCCCATGATCGACTTCGGCTGTCACGAAATGTACCGTGCAGCCGTGCAGGCGAACGCCGGCTTCGAGCGCGCGCCGATGGGTATGGAGTCCCGGGAAAGAAGGCAGCAGCGACGGATGTATGTTCACCAGCCGACCGGCATAGCGCTGTACGAAGTCTGGTCCTAGTATGCGCATGAAACCTGCGAGCACGACGATGCCCGGATCGTGGCGATCGATCTGCGCTGCGAGGTGCGC
>JBIKKL010000769.1:0-2545 GCA_044360365.1 Burkholderiales bacterium
CAATACGGCAGTCGATATAGTCGCAGTCTTCGCTTCCGATCGGCTGCTCAAGTCAGAGGCCGCGCGCACTACCCGCGCTCGCACACTTACCCGAGCCTCGGGCATCACAATGCTCGGATTGGGCGCCTACCTCGCCGTCGCGCGGCGTGAGGCTTAACGAGTAAGGATAGATCGCGCGAAGCCGCGATCTGATCCGTTTGTTGGACGAGCCCGGTGAAGGCGACCGGGTCGTCGCAACTGCAAATATCTTTCTGGTTGCCACCTGAGGCGATGGCCGTTTGAAGAGCACGCTGCGAGCGTGTCGTGGAATGCGTCAGCCGATTCCGGTGACTGGTGTCTCGATGAGCACCTTGGCGGCAGCGCCTGAGGTGATTTCCGGCCGAGTTCGGCCACGGCACCCGCTGGGCGCTGTGGAGGTGAGAGCGCGTGCTGGACCTATCTGGTGGCAAGCCGCTCGGGCACGCGCGGCGGCGATGCGGCCAGTCCAATAGCTTCGCGATTGGAGCTGCCGCTTAGCTCAGACGTTCGACCGCAAATTCATAGCGCATTTTGGTTGACCAAGTGTAGTCCATGGGCTACATTGTCGGTATGCGCGTAGAGGCGACCGACGTCTATCTGAACTGGATCAACGCGCTCAAGGATCGCGCCGGGCGGGCACGCATTCAGGTCCGCGTTGACCGGCTTGTTCACGGAAATCCGGGACAACACAGGGTTCTGACAGATGGAGTCCGTGAGTTGAAGATCGACTTCGGGCCAGGGTACCGTGTGTATTGCACGGAGCATGAGGGTGTTGTCATTGTTCTGCTTGCGGGAGGTGACAAGTCATCTCAGCAGCGGGACATCAAGAATGCGATTGCGCTCGCGAAGGGACTTTAGGACGGTTTATGACCAAAGCAGCATCAAGGCCAAAAGTGTCGGCGACTAGTCGCACCAAGACTGTCGCCTATGACGTATCGGAACAGTTGCGCACACCTGAGGAAATGGCGGCGTACCTGGATGCATGGCTGGAAGAGGCTCCCGAGGACGCGGCAGGAATTGCAAGAGCACTCGGCGACATTGCGCGAGCAAAAGGCATGACGCAGGTAGCTCGCGACGCGGGTCTGAGTCGGGAAAGCCTGTACAAAGCTTTGGGGGAACGTGGCAACCCGAGTTTTGCAACGGTTCTCAAAGTCGCCAAAGCTCTAGGCGTCAAGTTTCATGCGGAAGTCGCCTGAGTTGCCGTCGAACTGGTCGCCCAAGTTGGACGCCTGCGGCGCCGCTTGGCTTGGGCGTTAAACTTTTTTAGGGATGGTCTTCATAAACCCCGGGTATTCGTGCTTGCATGGCAAGGCGGGTAACCCGACGATCTGAGCCATGCACCAAGCTGACCTGGGACTGAATCTGAGCACGAAGCGAACGCGCAATCGCGAGTCTCTGGCGCAAATGAATGCAGTGGTGCCGTGGGCCGATCTTGTGTGGCTGATCGCGGCCTGCGCGCCCGAGGGCAAGCGCGGGCGTCCGCCGTTCGAGGTGGAGACGATGCTGCGCGTCCACTTCATGCAGCAGTGGTTCACCTTGAGTGACCCGGCCATGGAGGAGGCCCTGCACGCCATGCCCCTGTTTGGCGAGTTTGCGCGTCTGGGGTGGGAGCAGCGGTTGCCCGACGAGAGCACGAACCTGCGGTTTCGCCACCTGCCGGAGGAGCACAAGCTGGCCGAGCAGATCCTGGTCAGCGTCAACGACGTGCTCCTGGCCGAAGGCCTGCTGCTCGAGGCAGGCACGGTTGTTGATGCCACGTTGATCGGCGCGCCCAGCTCGACCAAGAACCAGAGCGGCGAGCGAGACCCGCAGATGCATCAAAGTAATAAGGGGAAGCAGTGGTACTTCGGCATGAATGCGCACATTGGCGAGGATACGGATTCTCGAGTGGTGCACACGGTGCGCGGTACGGCGGGCTGGAGAGACGGGAAAAGCGCTCGAAAACGAGCGCAATGCGTCAATTCGACTCGAACTCTGGATTCCTCGGCACTGCTCATGCTGGGTGCCATTTGTTCAGACCAGCCTTAGGCTTCGCAATCACCACTGGCTCTTCTCTGTTGTTGCAATGACCACCAAGCACTACGAAGGCGGCTGCATCTGCGGCTCCATCCGATTTCGCGTAACCGGCGCGCCAGCGAAGCCCCACACATGTTCATGCGAAAGCTGCCGTAAGCACTCTGGTTCTCTCACGCTCACGTGGGTCGAGTTCCCCGCGCAGAGCGTTGAGTGGGTCGGTCCCGGCGGCAAGCCTTCAACTTGGCGCTCTTCTTCATGCTCCAGCCGTGCGTTCTGCAGTTCTTGCGGCAGCACCATTGGCGCGATCGACGACGAGCCAACCGTCGCTATTGCCACAGGTGCCCTCGACAAGCCGCATCTGAAGGAATTCGCGCCAAGGTATCACTCATACGTTTCTCGTCGCCCAAGGTGGTGGCACCTGCACTCAGACCACGAGTCCAGCGGTAAAGCATGAGAGTGGCTGGTACACCTCCGATTTCGTCGTCCTTGCCAGACACGGCGACGCATGACC
>JBIKKL010000134.1:0-9577 GCA_044360365.1 Burkholderiales bacterium
CTGATCGGCCGCACGGTGATCCGGGAAGGTGTTCCTGGCGAAACGACGGCTCAAGGCATGGCGCGCTTGCCGTCCGCGCTTGAGCGACATCGTCCGAAGCTCGTGCTCCTGTGCCTGGGTGGCAACGACATGCTGCGCAAGGTGGACGACGCGACGATCAGCGCCAATCTGCGGGAAATGATCCGGCGCATCCAGGGGAGCGGCGCAGCCGTCGTGCTGCTGGGCGTGCCGAAGCCTGCACTCTTCGGCGGTGCCGCCGCGTATTACGAAGCGCTCGCTCGCGAGTTCGAACTGGTCTATGAGGGCGATGTCATCGTCGACGTTCTGAAAAAGCCTGCGATGAAGTCCGATCCGATCCATCCCAACGCACAAGGCTACAAGGTCGTCGCCGAGGCCGTGGCAGCGTTGCTGAAGAAGTCCGGCGCGCTCTGACGGGCCTGTCGCAGGCGTTTCGCCGGCGCGAATCGCTTCCGGAAGGCGATACGCCTGCACTGCGGCGCAGCACCGATCGGATCTTCACCGGCCGGCCCGCTTGGTAGAGAATCGGGGGTCGCTGACGAAGCGGGATCCGGGGCGCCGAACAAGGCGGGAGGAGCCCCAGGACGATCTCTCGCTCGAAGGACGAACCGACGGCAGATGCCGCTCATCCACACATCTAATTCGAGAAGGTCACGCGATGTTTTTCCCCGACGTAGAGGATGCTCATAACATTTTCGATCTGCGCGAGATGGCCAAGGCGCGCCTGCCCAGATGGCTGTTCGAATTCGTCGACCGCGGCACCGAAGACGAGGTCGCGCTGCGCGACAATCGCGAAGCCTTCGAGCGCATCAAGTTCCTGCCGCGCATGCTGGTGGATGTTTCGGGCCGCAATCCCGAGACGCAGCTCTTCGGCAAGACGCACAAGATGCCGATCGGCATCGCGCCCACCGGCGCGGCCGGCATGATGTGGTACCACGGTGAACTGGAACTCGCGCGCGCTGCCAAGGATGCCGGGGTGCCGTTCTCGCTGGCCACCGGATCGATCACGAGCATGGAGACCATCGCCGAAAAGGTCGGCGGCACGCTCTGGATGCAGCTCTACATGTGGGCGGACCGCCGGCTGTCGCATCAGCTCGTGAAGCGCGCCGAAGCGGCGGGCTTCGAGGCGCTGCTCGTGACCGTCGACGGTGCCGTGGCGGGCAACCGGGAGTACAACAAACGCAACGGCTTCTCGGTGCCGTTCAAGTACAACAGCAAGAACACGGCCGACGTGCTCATGCACCCGCGCTGGATGCTCGGCACGCTCGGGCGCTACATCGTGAATGGCGGCATGCCGCAGCGGGTCAACTTCCCGAAGGAATTGCAGGGCTCGATCACGACGGCCTACGGCGGCAACAAGGAGACGCGGGCAGATTCCCTCAGCTGGGACGATCTCAAGGCGCTGCGCGACATCTGGCCGCACAAGCTGCTGGTGAAGGGGCTTCTGCATCCGGACGACGCCGAGAGGTCCGTCGAGTACGGTGCCGACGGCGTGATCGTCTCAAATCACGGCGGACGCAATTGCGACGCTGCACCTTCCCCCATCGATGTGCTGCCCGACATCGTCAGAGCCGTGGGGGATCGCACCACGGTCGTGTTCGACAGCGGCGTTCGCCGCGGCAGCGATGTCGTCAAGGCGCTGGCCCTGGGTGCGAAGTTCGTCTTGGTCGGCCGCAGCACGCTCTACGGCACGGCAGTGGCGGGCTACGACGGCGCCAAGCGCGCGCTCGACATCTACCGGGGCGAGATCAGCCGCGCGATGGCGAACGTTTCGTGCAACCGGATCGAAGAGATCGGACCGCAGCACGTTGCGCTGCCGGGCAAATTGGCGACGATCTGATCGCGCCGCGAGAAGGAGAGAACGATGACTGCCGAAGACCAGGTACTGCAAGCGGACGATCGCCGCTTCGCAGCGATGCGCAACGAGGACTGGGCCGCATTCGATGCCGTGCTTGCCGAGGAACTGACGTACTGCCACTCCACCGCTCGCCTGGAGACCAAGGCGGAGCACATGGCGAATCTCAAGGCCCGCAAGCCCCGTTACATGGATGCCGCGCCGCGTGATCGAAAGGCCCGTGTCCATGGCGACATCGGACTGGTCAACGGCATCTGCGCAATCCACGTGAACAACGACGGCAAGGACAACAAGTTCACCGTGCGCTATCTCGCCGTGTACAAGAAGTCGGGTGACACCTGGCGGATGCTCGCCTGGCAGTCGACGAAGATGCCCGACGCGTGATGCAGGTCGGCGACGGGAGTACGCCTAGGGTGGCGGGCATCCCCGCGGTGTAACGACGATGCGATGTCCGAACGGGTATCATTCCATGCAGTAGACGCATCGACCGACGCCGGCACAGTCCGTGCGTAGGTCGATGCCCGCAGCGCTTGGAAGGACACCATGCCCACTCAACTCGAAGCCCTCAAGCAGTACTCCGTGATCGTTGCCGATACCGGCGACATCGATTCCATCGCCCGCTTCCGGCCCCAGGACGCAACCACCAATCCCAGCCTCATCTTCAAGGCAGCGCAGGAGGCACGCTACCGGCCCATCATCGATGAGGCCATCGGCGCGGCCGGCGGTGATTCCGATGACCAGAAGCTGGAGGACGCACTCGATCACCTTTTCGTCGGATTCGGTCGGCGCATCCTGGAACTCGTTCCCGGTCGAGTCTCCACCGAAGTGGCCGCGAAATTGAGTTTCGATGCGGTGGCGACCGAAGCAAAGGCCAGGCGCCTGATCGATCTCTACGAAGCCGCCGGCGTGGCGCGAGAGCGCGTACTCATCAAGATCGCGAGTACCTGGGAGGGCATCCGGGCGGCCGAGCGCCTGGAGCGCGATGGCATCCACTGCAACCTGACGCTGCTTTTCAGCTTCGCTCAGGCCGTGGCTTGCGCAGACGCGGGCGTGACGCTGATTTCCCCCTTCGTCGGGCGCATCTTCGACTGGTACAAGAAGGCGCGCGGCGTGGAAGACATCCCGCGTGCCGACGATCCCGGCGTCGCGTCGGTGGCGCGCATCTACAACTACTACAAGAAGTTCGACTACCGCACGCAAGTCATGGGCGCGAGCTTCCGCAAGCCGACGCAGATCCTCGATCTGGCCGGCTGCGACCTGCTGACGATCAGTCCCGAACTGCTGCTGAAGCTCGAGTCCACCGACGGCTCGGTGCCCGTCAAGCTCACTGCGGCGGCGGCGAAGGCCAGCGGTGCCGAACCCGTGCAACTCGACGAGGAGCGCTTCCGCTGGATGCACAACGAAGACGCCATGGCGACCGAGAAGCTGGCCGAAGGCATCCGACTATTCGACGCCGATGCGCGCAAGCTGGCGGACATGGTCGCGGGATTGATAGCCGCAGATTAGAGCCTTTGCGGTGTATCGTCCGTCCAAGGTGCGATATGCCATCGATCTCCCCTCATGTTGAGGGGTTTGTCTTGCCTCGGCGGCGCGGATGATTCATCCTCGATGCCGATACCGGAGCATCGTGAAGACATCGGCTGCGCAGGCCGATCGCGGCATCGCCCCAGGGACTACGACAAGAACGACAGCAAGGCTTCGATGATGGAAGATCTGGATTCGCTCGATTTCACGCAGCCCTCGCCCAAGCCGGCACCTACCCCGGATCCGGCGGCTGCCGTTACACCGACACCGGCCGCGTCGGCAGCGAAGCCGGCCGCCCTGCCGCCTGCAGTCATCTACGATCCAAAGGCTTCCGCTGATTTCTTCGGCGAAGCGGGGAGCCGCGAGCAGGCGCCGGCCGGCAAGGTGTTCTTTCGCGAGCGCGAGCAGCGCGGATTCTTTTCGGGCGACGACCGGATGTATCTGCTCGTCGAAGGTTCGGTCGCGATCACCGTGGAAGGCAAGTCGATCGATACCGTACGTGCGGGCGAGATTTTCGGAGAGATGACCTCGCTCACCAACTCGCGCCGCAGCGCGACGGCGACAGCGAAGACAGACTGCAGCGTCATCGCCCTGGACGGGGGGCAGTTCCGCAAGGGCATTCAGCGCAGGCCCGACTTCGTTCTCATGCTCATGAGCGTGATGGTGAATCGCTTCCGGCTGACGATGGCTCGACTCGCGATCAAGCACGCACTCCCGGAAGCCGGCGCCTCGGAGGAGCGGGCGGCTTTCGACGGCGGCATGCTCAAGAAGATCGCTTCGCTGCTCGACAATCCGAGCCCCCTTCGCTACACCGCGGGTCAGACGATCATCACGCCCGGAGAGCCAGGTCTCTACATGTACTTTCCGGTCGAAGGTCGGGTCGCGATCCTGAATCAGGACAAGGTCATTTCACACGTCGGCGTCGGCAGTGTGTTCGGAGAGATGTCCCTGATCGACAGCGCAGCGCGCTCGGCGCGCGTCGTCGCCGAATCGGCGTGTCTGCTCATGGCCGTGAGTCGGGCGCAGTTTCTCCATCTCGTGCAGGCGCATCCGGAGATCGGCCTCGCCCTGCTGAAGCTGATGGCGCAGCGCCTGCAGGCTGCAACGGCTCAGGCGTCGCGCTAGCGTGCGTATTTCGTCGTTGTGCTGAAATCCAGCCGCACTCAAAAGGAGAGTTGAGAGCATGAGCGCTTTGCCTGCGCTGACATCCGTCGTAACGCTGAACGGCAAGTACGTCCGTTTGCTTCCGCTTGCTCATGATCATGCGTCAGCGCTTTGCGATGCCGTGCGCGACGGTGAGCTCTGGCGGCTTTGGTACACGAGCGTACCCTCTCCTGAGGGCATGGTGAAGGAGATCGAACGCCGACTCGACTTGCATGCAAAGGCCTTGATGCTGCCCTTCACTGTGGTTGCAGCCGACGGCCGCATCGTCGGCATGACGACCTACATGAACGTCGACAACGTCCATCGTCGCGTCGAGATCGGATCCACCTGGTATGCGCGCAGCGTGCAGCGGTCGCCCCTCAACACGGAAGCAAAACGCCTGCTGCTCGCGCATGCGTTCGATACGCTGGGCTGCATCGCGGTGGAGTTGCGTACGCATCGCCTGAACACGCAGAGTCGGCGCGCGATCGAGCGCCTCGGCGCGCAGCTCGACGGCATCCTGCGTTCGCATCAGCGTTCGCCCGACGGATCGCTGCGCGACACGGCGGTATACAGCATTACCGCTGCGGAGTGGCCGACGGTGCGGATGCATCTCGACTGGCAGCTCGCGCGTCCGCGCGGATAGGAGCGTCCGGCGGGGACTTTTACAGTGGGTTGCGTCGTGATTCCGCGTTATCCTTGATCGCGGATCCCCCTATGGAGTGAAGCGCGATGTCCGACGAGCCATCCTCGATGTACCTGCCTGCGCCTTATACCGAGGAATGGGTCGATGTCGCAGGCTTGAAGCTGCGTCTGCAGGACTACGGCACGGCAGGCAAGCCGCCCATGCTCTGCTTGCATGGCGGTGCTGCCAATGCGCACTGGTACGATTTCGTCGCGCACGGGTTCACCGCCGACTACCATGTGCGCGCCCTCGATTTTCGCGGCCATGGCGACAGCGCGTGGGATCCGGCCGATCCGCCCGATTACACCTACGAGCGTCACGCCGCGGACGTGCACGAATTGACGCAGAAGCTCGATCTGCGCGACTTCGTCCTCATCGCACACTCGATGGGCGGGATGATTTCGAGCGTGTACGCGTCGACGTATCCCGGGCGACTCAAGGCACTCATCGTCGTCGATTCGAATCTGACGATGACGCACGAGCGGATCGCGAACTATCGCGAGGTGGGCCTGCGCGAAGGCAGGCAGTATGCGACCCAGCAGGAATTCGTCGATGCCTATCGCGTGCGGCCACCCGGCGGCACGGCGTCGAAGGAAGTCATCCGGTACATCGCGCACCGGGCGGGTCGCCAGTTCGACGACGGCATGTGGCGGCACAAGGTCGATCGCAAGGTGTACGCGAATCGCCAGTTCGTCGACAGCTATCCGCTGTGGGACAGGATCAAGGTGCCGGCGCTGTTGATGAAGGCGGCGTTGAGCGAGCGCATGTCGCCCGAAGTTCTGGCGGAGGTCACCTCGCGTGCGCCGCAGGTGAAGATCGCGACCGTGCCTGCTGCCGAGCATCACATCACGCTCGACAATCCGCAGGGGTTCATCGAGGCGGCACGGGCTTTTCTGCGCGATGCCGGTTAGCCCTGCTGTCGGGCTGCACGCGAGGTCACCGCTGCTCGAGCGCTCTCCGATTGCGCGGGGAGCGAAGACGATTGCGGTAGATCCACCATAGTGCGGCGATCACCACGATGGGCGCCGTGTTGTCGAGCAGTTCGCCGCCGATCCAGCGGTATTCCGCCGCGAACACGAGCCACAGCCCGGCGAGAAACGCGGCACCGGTCGCCCCAAGCGCTGCCGGCACGAAGCGCCGCAGCCTTTTATCGCGCCGCCATGCGATGAACTGCACGAGCGCGACCAACGACGCGATACCTCCGAGCGCCAGACCGCATAGAAACGCGATGATGCCGTGCAGGGTGATGAAGATCGGTCTCCCCGGGTGACACGCACGCTGTTGTGGCCGGATTGCGCTCGGACCGCGTCGGTGTCGACTGGACCTGCGAACGTGTAGGCTTCGATAATAACCAAGGCTTGTCTGGCAGGCGTGCAGGGCGGAACCGGACGCGGCGACGCCAAGCCTGAGCGGCGGCTGCCGTCGACGGGCAGTACGACTTTCCGACAGGAACGAGGCGAAGTTCGAATCATGGCGATCGAATCCATCGGTGCTCCAGCATCCCAGGCTTTCGAGCAGGCGCTCAGGCAAGGCATCGTGGGCGATGCGTTGCAGGTCATCGTGGGCCTGAACTGGACTCTGGTCGTCGGCCCTGACGGCGCAGGGCTCTCGCATACCCCTGCACGCGGCACCGAGGGCTGCCGCAGCCTGCCGCACCCCGGGACGTATGCCGGACGTTCACTGGCCGAACTGGCAGGCCTGTGGGGCGCCCAGAACGTGTTCGAACATGCGATTGCGGTCGCTGCCGTGAACGCGCATTGGAACCGCTACGAGCTGGAGGGCGAGCGCGCCAACGGACTGGACCTCATCGAGAACCATGGCGAGCGTACGGTCATGATCGGTCGCTTCCCCGGGATCGCCGAACGCTGGCCCGGCATTGCGGTGGTCGAGCGGGAACCCCGCGCCGGCGAATATCCGGAAACTGCATTGCCGGATCTATTGGCCCAGGCGAAGTTCGTTGCGGTCACCGCATCGGCGATCGTCAACGGCTCGATGCCGGGCATCCTGGCGATGAGCAAAGGCGCGAAGGTGCTCGTCGTGGGACCGAGCACGCCGCTCGCACCGCCGCTGTACGAGCATGGCATCGACATTCTCTCGGGCTATGTCGCCCGTGATGTCCCAGGTATCGCCCGCGCGATTAACGAAGGAGCGTCGGTGGCGGCGATTCGCCCTTTCGGACGTTATGTGACGATCCGGCGCGGCTGAGCCTTCGATGTCGGCGATGCGCGCACGTGCTGAAACATCCGCCGATACTGCCGCGGCCCCAGTCCCGTGAGCCGTTTGAACAACCGCCGGAAGAACGAGCTGTCCGAATAGCCCACTGCGGCGCCGGGTCGAATCGTACTTTCGGATACCGTGCCCGGAAGAGATCTTCGTAGCCCCAATGTGAAGTCGCGGGACATCCGTCGAGCAAGCCGGTCTCGGCCAGGATCGCCGCACCCGAGCACGCAGAGTAGAGTGCAGCACCCCGCTTGTAGGCTCGACGAAGCCATTCGACCAGACGCGGATAGCGGCCCGTGATCGTCTCGTCCGGGCCGAGCCAGAGTTCCGGAACGATGACGATGGGCGCGATCGGGTCGTCGTCAATGGCAACGTCCGGTCGCACCGGGATGCCATGTCCGCATGCGAATGGCGTACGGCGAGTCGATGCGATTCGAATCCGGAAGAGCTGCTGTACGCCAGCGCCGCGGACCAATGTCAGCCAGATGTTTCCAGCGGCAGAGAGCACGTCGACCATGCCGTAGAGCGCCGACCCTGCGGTCTGAGGAATGGCGACGATCAGTACGTCGACGGGATGCTTGCCTGGGTGCTTCATGGCTCCTCCACAATTCGTGGCACGGAAAGCCCGTTTGCGTCATGAAGCCACCTTCTGAGTCTCCCCGTCAATCCGTATCGTTCGATTCCAGGACGGAGGCAATCGATTCGATGCGCCGTCGTCCCGACAGACATCCTTTCAAACCCGAACGAGGAGCACGACCATGAACCAAGCAGCAGCGATGCAACCAGCACTTGCCCGTCAAGTCGTCAACGGTGTCGATGTCGACGTGTTGATGGGGACAGTCAACGCGATCAAGAACGATGCGGAACTCGGTGCGTGCCGCTTTCGCGCCACGAACACCTGGCTCGCCGGCAATCACAATCGCACCACGGTGACGGGCTTCTTCGGCGCCAGGCAGGAGATTGCACACCGGCAGACGTTCACGATGGATGCAGACGAGCCCGCCATCCTCGCAGGCAGCGACAATGGCGCGAATCCGGTCGAGCACTTGCTGCACGCGCTGGCTTCGTGTCTCACGACCAGCATGGTGGCGCACGCGGCAGTACGTGGCATCGCGATCAGGTCCGTCGAGTCGTCGCTCGAAGGCGAGATCGATCTGCGCGGCTTTCTCGGGCTATCGCCCAGTGTGCCCAAGGGCTATACGGCGATTCGAGCAGCCTTTCGCATCGATGCGGATCCGAAGGACCTCGATCGCATCCGGGAACTGGCGAAATCTTCGCCGGTGTTCAATACGCTGACTCAGGGTACGTCCGTGGCTGTAACGGTCGATGCGAAGTAGGCTGGCTCCGTCAGGGTCGACCCGAAAGGTGAACCGGGTCAGGTCTGCAAAGGCAGGGGTGGATGGCTGCGAGACCTGACCCCGACCTGTTTGGCAGGGCAGACATGGCGAAAGTCGGCGGTGCGTTTGCGTTGCGGCCGGAATCGGCGCATCATTCGCGCGCGATCTACCTCTTGGCCTGACTCTCATCAACGCCCGGGGCTTCCCTGGGTGCGTTTGTAAGCTCACCACTTCGGATAGGTTGTTCGTTACCGCGCCCGAACTGCGTGCGGCTTTTGATAAAGAGTACAACTATGACTATCGGCACCGTGAAGTTCTTCAACAGCACCAAGGGTTTTGGTTTCATCCAGCCGGAAAACGGCGAGAAGGACGTATTCGTGCACATCAGCGCGGTCGAGCAGGCAGGGATGGGCACGTTGACGGAAGGTCAGCGCGTCAGTTTCGATGTCGTGACCGAGCGCGGCAAACTTGCCGCCAGCAATTTGAAATCGGCCTGACGATACGCGCGGCGCGTTCATCGTGCCGCGTCGTTAGCCGCTTCACGGGGTGTTGGCTGTAGAAGTTCCTCTTCCTTGCGGCAGCCTCGTGCGTAAAATGCAGAAAACCCGCTTCGGCGGGTTTTCTGTTTTGTGGGGTGACAGCACCCCAGCGGGGGGGCATGCCTAGTGTCCTGTGTCGGAGATTCGTGCCATAAAAGTGCCGAGAATCGACGCCATACTTTGTCGGAAATCCTCGCCAGGTGTCCAACTTGAGGGGCGGTTTCCTTCGCGTCTGGCGCCGATTTCGACACTTTTC
>JBIKKL010000770.1:0-2541 GCA_044360365.1 Burkholderiales bacterium
CGCGGTCGGCTGGCCGGTTCCGACCTCTACATCACCAAGCCGTTCAATCGCGACGTCCTGGTCAAGGCGGTGTTCGACCACGTCCCCCCGTCCGCCTGACACGCCCCGGATCAACCCCATGACGCCCGTTTCGCGAATCCGAACGCATGGCCCGAAAGGATGGATCGCGGCTTCGCAGAGCAGTCGCCGAGGCAATCGATGAGCGCATTGCCTCCCGCCGGCACAGCGGGCATCGAGGGACTGACCGCCGACAGCGGTGCTGCGCAGATGGGCGTACGCATCTGCGACGAATTATGGCTGATCGATGTCGCGGACGTGACCGAGATCATCGCCCCGCCGCCGCTGCTTCATGTGCCGTTTACCCAGACGTGGTTCGCAGGAGTTTTCGCGCTTCGCGGCAGCGTGGTGGGCGTGGTCGACTTCGCGGCATTCACGGGCAAGCCCCGCATCGTTGCGAACGAACGCAACCGGCTGTTGCTTGTCGCACCGAAGTACGGCATCAACAGCGCACTCCTGTTCGAGCAGGTGATCGGCCTGCAGAATCCGGAACACTTCACTCGCGAACAGCGGGCGGCGACGCTGCCAAGCTGGGTGGAGAGCATCTATCGCGATATCGAGTACCGGGCGTGGCATTCGCTCGACATGCGCGCGCTCACGGGACATCGAAGCTTCCTTGCGATCGAGGCGTCGTCATGAGACGAACGGTATCGTCGCACCGGGTGTCGCCCACGGATCTGCGGCCGGACTGCGCCCCGGATGCCGCATCGTGAGCGAACAGCTTCTCCATAAGGCGTCCCCGCTCGTCTGGCTGCGGGCCGAGATCGTCCGATCGATCGACGCCTCGCGGCATAGCCTCACGCAGGCCTTGGCGCAGCGTACCGAGCGGGCGCAATGGCTTGATCGTGCAGCCGCGCAGATCCGCGAGGTACGAGGCGCGCTGCTCATGCTCGACCTCGACGGCGCTTCCTGCTTCTGCAAAGCGCTGGAAGAGGCCATGCGTAGCGCACCCCGCAGCGGGGGCGACTTCGGCGAACTCACGGTCTCCGTCATGGACCGTGCGCTCTTTGCCCTGCACCAGTATCTGGCCGATCTCGCTCAGGGCGAACCCGATACGCCGCTCAAGCTCTACCCGGTCCACAGGGAAGTCACCGAACTCTGGGGACGCAAGCCGGCCAGCGAAGCAGAATTGTTCTTTCCGGATCTCGCCGGCGCGAGCAGCGCATTGACGCCGCGAATGCCGACGATCCATCCCTCGACGCGCGCCGCGCACATCGCGGCGTGCTGCACGCTCTTCCAGCGAGGTCTCGTCGCCTGGCTCAAGCAGGCGTCGCGTCACGCGGGCATCGGCATGATGCACAGCGCCCTCGACGGCATGCACCGGGCCTGCGACGGGAGCGAAAGTCATCCCGGGCTGTGGGCAGCCGCGACCGGGCTCGTCGAACTGTTGGCCGCCCCGGATGCGAGGCTCGATCCGGCGCAACTCAACGTCACGCTCGGGCGGGTCGAACGCGCCATGCGTGCCGCGTCGGCCGGGACCGCGGTCGATTGGGAGAATCTCATGCGCGAGATCCTCTATCCCATTGCAGTGTCCCCTCCGGTCAACGAACGGGGCCTCGAGCTCAAGGCGCTCTATCGCCTCGACGCTCAGATTCCAGAATTCTGCGTCTCGGGCACACTCGAATACGACATCCGCACGCTCGCGCCGGTCATCGAGGAGATGCGCAGTCTGCTCACCGGGATCGAGCAGGCGTGGACGCTTTACGCCAGCGGCAGTCGCGAGAGTCTGGGCTCCCTGCGCGACGGACTCGCCCGCCTCAAGACGACGGCACGCGATCTCGGGCACTATCGGCTGGTGCGTCTGCTCGACATCGTGACGATGATCGTCTCGAAACTGCCGGAGCCGGTTGCATTCCGGAACGAGGCGTTGTCGCTCGAGATGGCCGCGGCCTTCCTGTTCATGGAAGGCATGCTCGATCACTTCACCGACCCGCCGCACGACATCGACCAGCAGGTCGCAGTGATGGCAGGCTGGCTGCTCGACGCCGTGCAGTCCCGATCCGCGAGCCGCGTGATGTCGGGCACCCCGAGGGACGACGCAACCCAGCGTCAGCACTTTGCCGAGATCCGGACTCAGGTCGTGTGCGAGATCCAGGAAAACCTGCTGCGCGCCGAAGAACTCATCGAGCAGGTGGCGCGCGGAGATGCGCCGGCAGAGCGGATCGCCGGCACCGACCGGCAGTTCGCGCAGGTCGCCGGCGCATTGAAGATGCTTGGCCTCAATCGGGCCAACGGCGTGCTTTCGGCGTCCGTGCACTTGTTGAAACTCTGCGCCGGGGGAGAACCGGAACTGAAGGAAACCACCCTCGCATGGGCTGCCGACGGACTATCGTGCCTCGGTTTCTACCTGGATGCCCTGCGCCGGGGGATCACCCCGAACGACGATCTGCTGCTCGACTTCGTGCGCCGCCTCGCAAACGAGAGCGAGCCGCCCGCAGGGAGCACCGGATGGATTCCTGCAGCAGCGAATCCCGCCGAGCTTTC
>JBIKKL010000772.1:0-2539 GCA_044360365.1 Burkholderiales bacterium
TCCTTCTGCATGCCTTCGTGCAGCTTCTCGTAAAACCGCGGCACACCAATGAATATATCCGGCTTCGCCACCGTCAGAGCCTTCATTACGTCCAGCGGATTGCGGACAAGGTAGACCGTCCCGCCCACCTGCATCGCTGCAAGATTCATGATTCGCTGGAATAAATTCGACAGGGGCAGCCAACATACGAACCTCGATCCGACCGCAATTGTCGGGTACGCCCTCGTAATCGCCTTGATGGCGAGTACGACTTGCTCATGCCGGTAGAGAATGCCTTTCGGCTGGCCTGTGGTACCCGAGGTGTAGATGATAGTTGCCGCCGCCTCATGGTGAACGCTAGGCAGCGTCACCTCGTCTGCCTCATGAGCCAACAACTCGGGTATCGTGGCTTCGGAAGCGTCTGCCTGGACCGTTTCGTTCGTCACGAAGACGACCATCCGAAGATCCAACTCGCCATGCCCAGCGATCTTGTCGTAGAGCGCCCGATGCTGAACGATCAAGATCTCCACATCCGCATGTCCGATGATCCAATGGAGCCGTTCCGCCGTGTCGTGCGGTTCCAGTCCCACAACGACGCCTCCCGCCCTCAACACCGCGTGGTGCGCCACTTCCCACTCGAGGCTCGTGGGAAACAGCAGACCGACGTGAGTCCCCGGTGTAAGGCCTTTCGACACCAGGCCGGCCGCCAGCCGGTTAACCTTCTCCGAGAACTGTCGCCAGGTGGTCGGGTGCCATTTGCCGTCGACCTCGTGCCAGTAGGCCTCTACATCGGGCGATGCTTCGACGCGGGCGCGCAGCAGGTCGGGAATGCTTTCACCGGTGAAAGGTGAATCGGCCATGTTTTATCGCTCCAATGTCAGGCGGACGGCGGCCGGGAACGACGGATCTCTCGGCGCGTCAGGCTCTGGCGGCCATCCGGTCCTGGTAGTAATCCAGTACGCGATCGAGGTAGGCGTCGGATGCCGGCACGTCGATGGCGTGCTTGCTCAACAATGCGCGCGACTCGGCGTTCGAAAACGTCTGCAACTCGTCGAGATACGCGAGGAAAAGCTCGAGATTCGCCAGCGCCCGCTTGGCCTTGGTGGTCGACAGGAGTCCCAGAACCGGAACCGCCAAGCGAAACACGCCGAGCGGAAGATAGCGCACCTTCGGTAACCGGGCGCCATGGTTCACTGCCCGCTCGCGGATCTTCGGCACCAATCGCAAGAGACTGATGGCCTGATCGGGGCCCGAGCAAAGATGCAATATTCGGCCGGCGGTTTCGGTCGTGGTCGACGACCAGTGCATCGCGCGGGCGACGTAGTCGACCGGAATGGTATCGAGCGTTGCACCTTCCAGCGAGGGCATCAGCCCCGATGTCCGCTTCCCCGACAGGAACTCGCACAGGTGGTAGAACACCTGGAAGTGGATGATCCGGCCGCTGATCGAATCCCCGACCACCATGCTCGGGCGATGCACGGTAATCGGCAGATCGTTCCAGTGCTGGAAAACGAGTTGCTCAGCCTCTGACTTCGCGGCCTCGTAGGTGTTGTGGAACGCCTTCGCCTCGGGCATGGGGCGCTCCGGGATAAGCCCAGGCGTACGTCCTCCCACACCCACGGTACTCACGAACTCGATTTTTTGCAGCACGCCCGCCGCGTGGTTCTGCTGCCCCAACTCGATGGTCGCTTGCGCGGGAACGACGGCGTGGGCGCGCGCTTCCTCCATGGGGAGGGTCATCTTGACGGCGCCGGCGCAGTGAACGATGTGGGTCGTGGTCCGCGACAGTACGTCGTAGGCGGAAGGATCGATGCCGAAGCGGGGCAGGGCCGCGTCGCCGGCGACGGGCTTGATCCGCTTCCAGGTTGGGTCGTCCTCTTGTAGCCCCCAGAACTTGCCCAACTCGCGCAGCCGGTCGTCCATAGCGAGGCCCTTCTTCGGGCGCAACAGGAGGAAAAGCTCCGTGTCGGGCTCCTTGAAGAAGCATTCGGCCAGGACGCTACCTATTGCGCCTGTCCCGCCAGTCAGGAACACCCGTTTCATTGGCTTTCCCGCATGGCACGCCCCCAGGGCACGTCCTTCGCCCATTGCTCGTAGACATGCTCGGGCCATTCCTCGCGGCTGGGACGCTTGATGACGAGGTCGTCGTCCTTGAGGTCTAGCCAGTCCATGTGGATGGATACTTCCTTGCCCATCAGGACTTTGCGTCGAATCATCCAGTCGACGAAGGGCGCCATGAAAGTCCAGTGCAGGCGGCTCGCCTTGCCTTCCCGAATGAGGGCGGAGAACTCGGGCGCGTAGGGGTTGTAGCCGAAGTTTTTCAGGTCCGAATACATGAGCAGCCAGTTGATCGGATAGTTGCTGTAGACCGGGCTCGCCTTCTTCTTCGAATCGATGAGGCCGAGCTCGACGACCTTCGACATGATTTCGTCCTGGTTATATTGCCAGGCGTGATAGGGGGCGATGTAGCGGGGAAACACGGTGCCGGCAGGATAGTTGGCCGGATTCCAGAACCGGGCAAGATCTGCGGCATCGAACAGACCGCTCTCACGCAGTTCGG
>JBIKKL010000135.1:0-9571 GCA_044360365.1 Burkholderiales bacterium
AGTCCAATATCGCGAATATTGGCAAGACGAGCAACGACGCATGCGCTCGTTCTGGGCACAACCCGAAGGGACGGGGCGCTTTTCGCGCAGGGCGGTGTCGGCCGCCTTGCCAATATTCTCGATATTGGCTGCGTCGTCCTTCTAGCCCTGCACGAAAAGCACGCCCGTCGCAGTCGTGAAATCCAGTCCGACAGGCTGCTAGCCCGAGCCTACTTCAGTATCTTCTGCAGCTCGCCCGACTGATACATCTCGGTCACGATGTCCGAACCGCCGAGGAACTCGCCGTTGACGTAGAGTTGCGGAATGGTCGGCCAGTTGGCGAAGTCCTTGATGCCCTGGCGGATGTCGGGGTCCTGCAGTACGTCGACGCTGAAGAAATCCTCCACGCCGCAGGCACGCAGCACCTGAACCGCACGAGCGGAAAACCCGCATTGCGGGAAGTCTGGCGAACCCTTCATGTAGAGCACGACTTTGTTGCCGCTGACTTGCTGCTTGATGGTGTCTTGTACGCTCATGGCGCCTCCAATACTTGAGCACTTTGGTCGGATTTGAGTCTACCCACGGTCGGGGATTCGGTCAAGGGAACGAACCTGCAGGATGCTCGCCGCGATGGGTCGTTGCGTCGGATCGGGCCGGCGTCCCGGGTGCGCGACCGCCGCTGACCCGTGGTTGCCCGGCAAGATCCCGCGCGAGAAACGCTTCCTCGAAGCCCGCATCGGTCAGCAGCGCGGCGACGGCATCGGCCTGGTCCCAGCCGTGCTCGAGCAACAGCCATCCGCCGGGCGCCAGATGATCCTGGGCCGCCGTGATGATGTGGGTCAGATCGTTGAGCCCGTCCGGTCCCGCCGCCAGCGCAGCGCGCGGTTCGAAACGCACATCCCCCGTTTCCAAATGCGGATCGCCCGAACTCACATAGGGGGGGTTGCCGACGATGATGTCGAAGCGGCGCTCGCCGAGCGCATCGAACCAGCGGCCGATCAGAAATTCGACATTCGCCGCGGTGAGCTTTTGCCTGTTCGCCTGTGCAACGCGCAGTGCCTCGTCGCTGATGTCGACAGCCGTAATGCAAGCATTTATGCGCTCCAGCGCGAGAGTGAGCGCTACACAACCGCTGCCGGTACCGAGGTCCAGAACGCGGGGGCGAGCAAGACTGGCGATTCGTTCCAGTGCCATCTCGACCAACAGCTCGGTTTCCGGCCGGGGAATCAGGACGGCGGGAGACACGAAGAAGTCGCGGCCGAAGAATTCGCGTCGACCGATCAGGTAGGCGACCGGCTCACCTTGAAGGCGTCTGAAAAACAGTGATGAGGCAGCTTCGGTTTCACTAGATGTGAGTACACGCTCACTGTGAGCAATCAGATAAGCATGACCCACGCCCAGGACGTGCTGCAGGAGGACGCGGGTATCGACCGGTTCCAGACCGGGCCAACGCAACGCCTCGGCGATGGTGATGGGGACGGGGACCACACAACCTCGCGATGGCAAGACTGGATACGCTGATCGGACCGAGGCTGCTCGACTCGGTCAGACCGTTTCGGCGAGCTGCGCGAGCTGGTCGGCCTGATGCTCGGCGGCCAGCGCTTTGAGTATTTCGTCGAGATCGCCGTCCATGATGGCGGCGATCTTGTACAGCGTCAGGTTGATGCGATGGTCCGTGACCCGGCCTTGCGGATAGTTGTACGTGCGGATGCGCTCGGATCGATCGCCGCTGCCGACCAGCGACTTGCGCTCTGCCGCCACCTTCGCCTGCTGTTCGCTCACCTGCTGATTCTTGATGCGGGCCGCAAGGATCGCGAGCGCCTGGGCCTTGTTCTTGTGCTGCGACCGATCGTTCTGGCACTCGACGACCGTTCCTGTCGGCAGGTGGGTCACGCGGACGGCCGAGTCCGTCTTGTTGATGTGCTGACCGCCGGCACCGGAGGCCCGAAACGTATCGATGCGCAGATCGGCCGGGTTCAGGACCACATCGCTCACGTCATCGACCTCGGCCATGATGGCGACCGTGCATGCGGAGGTATGGATGCGGCCCTGCGCTTCCGTCACCGGCACCCGCTGAACGCGATGCCCGCCAGATTCAAATTTCAAACGGGAATACGCACCGTCGCCGTTGATGCGGGCGATGATTTCCTTGTAGCCGCCCAGGTCGCTGGGACTCGACGACATCACCTCGACCCGCCAGTGCTGGCGCTCGGCGTAGCGCGAATACATCCGGAAGAGATCTGCAGCGAAGAGCGCGGATTCGTCGCCGTCGTTCGGGTCCTTGGGGAGAAGGCTGCGCTGGAGTTCGTCTTCGATCCCTGCCATGCGGTCCTTCGCTTCCCGGATCTCCTGCTCTGCGAAGTCTCGCATGCTGGGATCCTCGGCCATCTCCTGGGCCGTCTCCACGTCGCGGCCGCATTGCCGGTAGGCGTGGTAGAGCCCGACCACCGGACCGATTTCGGAATGCTCGCGGCTCAGCTTGCGATAGTTGTCGATGTCCTGCGTGACATCTTCCGATGCGAGCAGGCCGTCCAGCTCTTCCAGCCGGGCGGCGAGCTGGTCGAGCTTCAGTGAGATGCTGGGTTTCATTCGCGGGGGATCTGATACAGGCGGGACAGCGTCTGCACGAGCTGTTCCCGTTCATCGTCGGAGGCGGTATTGAGCGCGTGCGTCGGGCCGTGCATCAGCTTGTTGGTCAGGGCTTCGCTCAATCGTTCGAGGACCTTTCGCGCGTCGTCTCCCTTCTCAAGGGATCGGAGCGCACGTTCGAGTTCGTGCCGGCGGTTGCGCTCGGCGTGATCGCGCAGGGCGCGGATCGTCGGGACCGTCCCGCGGGTGTTCATCCAGTGCATGAAGTCGCGCACTTCGGTGTCGATGATCGCTTCGGCCTGCTGCACGGCGTTGGAGCGTGCAGCGATGCCGTCTTCCGCGATCCGGCCCAGATCGTCCACGGTATAGAGGAAGGCGTCGTCGAGGTCGGTGACTTCCTGCTCGATGTCGCGGGGCACGGCGAGGTCGATCATGAGCAACGGACGATGTTTACGCGCCTTGAGCGCGCTTTCGACGGTGCCTTTGCCGATGACCGGGAGGGGGCTCGCCGTGCTGCATACGACGACATCGTGTGCAGCGAGGTTCGACGCGACATCGTTGAGCGCGATGGCCCGACCACGATGCTGTGCCGCCAGTTCCCGCGCCCGCTCGACCGTGCGATTGGCGAAGGTCATTGCCTTGGGTTGACGGGCACCGAAGTGCGTTGCGCAGAGCTCGATCATCTCGCCGGCGCCGACGAAAAGCACCCGACATTCCTGGATGCTCGGATAGATTTCCTCGGCCAGCCGCACGGCGATCGATGCCATGGATACGGCGCTGGCGCCGATCTCGGTCTGCGTGCGCACTTCCTTCGCGACGGAGAACGTGCGCTGGAACAGCCGGTTTAGCAGCAGCCCCAGGGTGCCTGCTTCTTCTGCCGAGCGCACCGCCTGCTTCATCTGACCGAGGATCTGCGCCTCGCCGATCATCATCGAATCGAGGCCGCTCGCCACGCGAAAGGCATGTTGTACCGCACGTTCCTGCGGCAACTGATAGAGGTACGGCTCAAGACCCTCCGCCGGCAGATGATGGTAGCTGGCCAACCATTGCATGGCGGTAGCGGGCTCGTCGGTATTGCAGTAGATCTCCGTGCGATTGCATGTGGAGAGGATGGCGGCTTCCTTGACGGGCCGCTGATCCACGAGATTGCGCAATGCCTGCGATAGCCGTTCGGTCTGGAAAACCACCTGCTCGCGTACCGTCAGGGGCGCGGTCTGGTGGTTGATGCCGAAGGCGAACAGGCGCATGGAGAATGCGTGGCTCAAAGCAGCGGACACGTTCGAAGGGCACTGAATTATAGGTGATGTCGCCCCCTCGAGGCGGCTCGTGGCGCCTGCCGCGAGGGGTGCAGCCAAGCTCAGCCGTGTTTGGCGGCGAGCCGGCTTGCAATCGCCACCGCGCCGCGCAGGCCGACCTCCGGCGTCAGCACGACGCTGACCGGAAAAGTGCGCATGAGGTCCGCGAACTTGCCCTTTGCATGAAAGCCGCGCATGAACGCGCCTTCGCTGAACGTTTGCGCAATGCGCGGGGCAATGCCGCCGGCGACATAGATGCCGCCATGGGCCATGACGGTGAGGGCGAGATTGCCGGCGACGGCTCCGTAGATCTCCAGGAACAAATTGACGGTCGACACCGCGCGCGGATCGCTGCCCTCGATGGCGCGTGTCGTGATGTCCGCGGCCGATAATCCCGATTCCTGTGCTTTCCCGCCGGACGTACGTATGCGCAAAGTGTCGGCTTCGCTCAGGAATTGATAGATCCGTTCCAGCCCGCGTCCGGAAAGCAGGGCCCCGCACCAGACGCGTTCAAGCCGGTGCGAGAGATACGACCAGAGCCGGCTCTGCACCTCGTTGACCGGTGCGAAATCTGCGTTTCCACCCTCGGACGGCACGACCTTGTAGCCCGTACCGGTCCATACCAGCATCGCCATCCCGAGCCCCGTACCAGCCCCGAGCACACCGCGCACACCGTGAGGGTCGGGACGACCTGCCTGGAGGCTTTTGAGTTCGTCGGCATGGAGTTGCGGAATACCGTGGCCGACTGCGGCGAAGTCGTTCACCAAGCGGACTTGGGACGCATTCAGGCGGTGGGTGAGCGCGTCGCTGTCGACTTCCCACGGCAGGTTGGTCAGGCGCACGCGCTTGCCGACGATCGGCCCGGCGAGCGCGAAGCACACGGCGTCGATACGCTCGTGCCGGGAATGGACCGAAGCCAGGAACGCTTCGCTCACCGCTTCGATGCCCTCGAATTCCTCGTTGACGAAATGAGCCGCGTGCAGCTTTCGATACTTTCCGGCCTCGACGATGCCGAGTTCCAGGAGCGTCTTGGTGCCGCCGACATCGGCAGCCAGGGTGTAGCGGGAGTTCCCCATGGATCAAGTGCCCTCGATATCCTGAACGCCGAAAACGGTGCCGGCCGTGACCATATCGGTCCTTACGGGAAGGTCGCGAGTCCGAAGTCGCGATCGTGCTGCAGCGACGGCAGCATTGCGCGTACCTTGGTCGCTTGTTCCAGGTCTATATCGGCGATCAATACGCCAGGTTGATCTTCCAGTTCGCCCACGATCTTGCCCCATGGGTCGATCACGAGCGAATGACCGTAGGTCGAACGCCCGTTGGCGTGATCTCCGCACATGGCCGGGGCGATCACCCAGGCCGCACTCTCGATGGCCCGGGCACGCAGCAACGTGTGCCAGTGGGCGGGCCCGGTTTCACGCTGGAACGACGACGGTACGACGAGCATCGTCGCCCCCGCCTTTGCGAGCGCGCGATACAAATGCGGGAAGCGCACGTCGTAGCAAATCGTCAGCCCGAGCGGCCCCCAGGGTGTGTGCGCAAGCACGGCGCGTTCGCCCGGGCGGTACGCGCTCGACTCGCGTATGACTTTGCCGTTGGGCAGCGTGACGTCGAACATGTGGATCTTGTCGTATCGCGCCACGATCTCGCCGGTGTTCGACAGCAGGTAGGCGCGGTTCGCCATGCGATCGTCTTCGAGTTTCACCGTGAGCGAACCGATGAGCAGCCAGGCGTCCGTCTCCTGGGCGAGGCGCGCGAACGCGGGCAGGGCGGAATGTTCAGGTTCGGGCGGCGAGCCTTCGCGCATCACGCGCCCGCTGCCGTCGAGCAGCGCGCAGTACTCAGGCAGGCAGATGAGCCGGGCGCCTTGCCCGGCAGCATTTCGAACGGCGAGCGCGGCGGCTTGCAGATTTGCCGGCAGGTCCGAGCCGGCGTTCAGTTGGATGCATCCCACCCGGAGTTGGGCCATGACGGTCCTCGCTTTCTTGCCTGGGTCGCGGCCGATCCGGCCGACGCGCCTACTCGTCGCCGGCCCGATACTCGTTGCGCAGCGGTTCGCTTCGGAGCAGACGACCGATGTTCTCGATGAAGATGCCTGCACCGCGGGCCTCGTTGCCGCGCGCCGACGAGGCGTTGTGTGGCGACATGACCACCGTAGGCATGTCCCACAGCGGGGAGTCGACCGGCAGGGGTTCTTGCGCATAGACGTCGAGATACGCACCGGCGAGCGCCTTGCGCCGGAGGGCATCGATCAGGGCGGCTTCATCGACCACCTCGCCGCGCGCCACATTGATGAACGATGCCGTCGGCTTCAACAACGCCAGCTTCCGAGCGTCGATCAGGCCGCGAGTGGCCGCCGTCAGCGGACAGGTCATCACGAGGAAGTCGGCGACCGGCAGCACGTCGGCGAGCTGGCTCGGGGGAACGAGGCGGTCCACCGGATCATCGGATTTCAGCGGGCTGCGCCGAACACCGATCACCTTGAGCCCCAACATGCGTGCAAAGGATGCGAAGCGCGTTCCCACTGCGCCAAGGCCGACGACGACGACCGTTTGGCCGGCGAGGTCCGGCGGTACGTTCTGGTCGCGATGGGGCAGCCACTGCTTGTTCTGCTGTCCGCGGATCCAGACGTGCATGCGCCTGCCCATCAATAGCAGCCCGGCGAGTGCAATTTGTGCCACCGGTTCTGCGTTGGATCCGGTGGAGGTACTCATGCGCACGCCGCGGCGCAGGAGATCGTCGAGCCAGTCGGTGGGATTCATGCCCGAACTGATGTAATGCACCCAGCGCAGATTCGGGGTGGCCGTCATCGCGTGATCGAATGCGTGCACGTACTTCGTGAACCGGAGATCGCGCGTGAAATAGGCCGCGTGGATGCGGGCGAGATCGGTCGCTCCGAGGCGTGCGCTCGGGTCGTCGGGCAGATGGACGAAATCCGGCGCGGCGCCCAGCGCCTCGACCGCGGCGGCGATCTGCGTGCCGAACTCCGCGACCACCCCCTTCGAAAGCAGCATGCCGAACTTCATGAACACTTCTCCGCGGCGGACTCAGTCGCCGACCTTGAGGTTGTCCTTGGCATAGAGCGCGTCGATCTTCTGTTCGTAATCGTGATAGCCCAGGTGCTTGTAGAGATCGTCGCGGGTCTGCATGAGCGGAATCACGCTTTTCGCCGAACCTTCCCTGCGGATGGTCTCGAAGACTTTCAGCGTTGCGGCTGCCTGGGCACGAAAAGCCGAGACCGGATAAAGCGCCATCGCCATGCCGACACTGCGCAATTCTTCGACGGTGAAGGGAGGCGTTTTCGAGAACTCGGTAATGTTGGCGAGCAACGGGTAGCCGTGGCCGAGGGCGTCGACGAACCGGGCGTACTGGGGCAGCTGCGTCACGGCTTCGGGGAACACCCCGTCGGCCCCGGCTTCCTTGCAGGCGACGGCCCGTTCGATCGCCGATTCGATGCCTTCGACGGCGAGTGCATCGGTGCGGGCCATGATGAAGAAATCCGGATCGGTGCGGGCATCCACCGCGGCCTTGATGCGGTCGACCATCTCGGCTTTCGACACCACCGCCTTCCCGGGACGATGGCCGCAGCGCTTGATTGCGACCTGATCTTCCATGTGCAGCGCACCGGCGCCCTGCTTGATGAGCGACTTGACGGTACGTGCGATGTTGAAGATGCCGCCGAACCCGGTGTCGACATCGACCATCAGGGGCAGTGGGGTCACGTTCGTGATGCGATCGACGTCGGTGAGGATGTCGTTGAGCGTCGTGATCGCGAGATCCGGAAGACCGTACGACGCATTCGCCACCCCGCCGCCCGACAGGTAGATGGCGCGAAATCCGCTCGCCTGCGCCAGCAGGGCCGAATAGGCATTGACGGTGCCGACGATCTGCAGCGGGGATTCGGCTTTCAGGGCAGCACGAAAACGTGCGCCGGCGGATTCGGCACGGGCCATGGTGACTCCAGGGAGGGTAGATGACAAGGGCGCGGTGCGTTCACAGCGGTACCGCGGCTAGCTCGGGAATGATAAGACTTCGTGTGAAAGGTGAATAGTCAACGGTGCGCGGCGGACCCTGAATGGTGAAGGCGGGAAAGGGGAAGGGGGAAACGGGAGAGGCGACCCCGGGGACGGTTGAGGCTGCCTTCGGCGCACTGTGCACCGAGCCGCTGCGCAGCAGCGCCCGTCACCCTTCACTTGATCATCCAAAATCGCCGCCATCGAACGGCGTTTCACGATTCTCCCCGCGTGCGGTAGCATCCCAAAGTAATCGGGCCGTCACCGGCCCCGCCCTGCCTGATCCTTGGAGACTACACGATGAACGACGTCGCACCGCCGAGCGCCGCCACCGAGCATACCGATGCCACCCGCCGTCTTGCGAGCCACGTGGCCAAGACCTCGTACGACGACTTGAGCGAGCGTGCCGTGCGTGCCTTCAAGCGTGCTCTGATGGACTATCTCTCGACCTCCATCACCGGTTCGCAGGAGCCGGTCGCGCATCAGATGCTGGACTATCTTTCGAGCGTCGACGATTCGCGCACCGCCGCCATCGTCGGCCACTCGCAGCGGCTTTCGGTGCTCAACGCAGCGCTGCTCAACGGGACGAGCACGCATGCGCTCGATTTCGACGATGGTCACACCAACGCATCGGCGCATCCTGCCGGCCCGAACTTCCCCGCGGTCCTCGCGGTCGCCGAGCAGAAGGGCATGGACGCCAAGAGCGTGATCCTCGCGACGGTGATGGGCTACGATGTAATGCTGCGCGTCTCGTCGGCGATCCATCCGACATCCGCGCTGCGCGGCTGGCACAACACGCCGATCACGGGTGTGCTGGGCGCGGCTGCCGGCGTCTCCAAGCTGATCGGCAACGACGAGACACAAACCCTGTATGCCATCGGCCTGGCCGGGAGTTTCGCGGGCGGGTTGTTCGAGTTTCTCGGCGAGGGTGCGGACATCAAGCGCATCCATCCGGGCAAGGCGGCGCGCGACGGTGTGCTCTGCGCCGAACTCGGCAAGCGGCAGATCACGGGCCCCATGCATGTCCTCGAAGGCAAGCATGGCTTCTTCAAGGCTTTCGTCGAGAACAAGGTGAACTGGGAGCGACTGATGCTCGATCTGGGTACCCGTTACGAGATCGAGGATGCATACTTCAAGCCGTATCCCTGCTGCCGTCACTTGCATCCCATCATGGACGGGATCGTGACGCTGAAGCAGAAATACCAGATCAATCCGTCGCAGGTCGACCGTATCGAGGCCGGCAGCTATGCCGTCGGCGCACGCCACAACCACACGAGTTGGGAGGCGCTGCTCGACGCCCAGATGAGCATGCCCTGTGCGGCTGCGCTCGCGCTGTGCGAAGACAACGTGACGTCGCCCTCGTTCAAGCCGGGCCGCATCGATCGGCCCGATGTGCAGGCGATGATCAAGAAGGTGAATGTCTACACGGACGAGGAAACGGATCGCGTCTACCCGAAGCGGCGCGGCGGTGTCGTGACGCTCGTGATGAAGGACGGCGCCCGTCTCACCGAGCGTGTGCTCGATCCGAAGGGCGAGGGCGAGAATCTCATGTCCGACGCGGACCTCGAACTGAAGTTCCGCTCCAACTGCGAGCCCATCATCGGCAAGGACAAGGCGCAGCGGCTCGTCGAAGCCGTGTGGGGTTTCGATCGGCTGGATAATCTGGCGGTGTTTTATCGCTGGTGAGCGCCGTAT
>JBIKKL010000771.1:0-2539 GCA_044360365.1 Burkholderiales bacterium
GAACAAGTGCTCGACAGTCCGATAGCCGCTGGAGGTCACGAGGGCGATCAGACTGTCGAGCACTTGTTCGGTCGTCAGACCCGCGCTTGCAAGCTGCGGCAGCGCGAATGCAACGCCGTTGAGGGTAATCGTCCAACGATCACCCTTGGCAGGCGTGCCGCTGATCGCGATGTCCGCAGATTCGTACTTGGCCGCAAACCGGGTACCACTGCCGTTGATTGCATCGGCAAGGCCGTTCGCAATACTCTCGAGGCTCTCGACCACCGCCGGATTGCCGGCGTCGGCCTGCACCGTGTAGCCGATCTGCGTGCCGTCGAGATTCACGGCGTAGACGTTGCCGATCGCGCGTCCGTCGACGAGATCGAATCTCACCGTCGTCCACGCGCGCTCGCTCGTGTTCTCGATCACCGGTGCGAGTTGCACGCCGCTGATCGTCGCTCGACCGTTGGAATTTGCCGACACGGTGAACGCGACCGAGAAGAGGCTGCCACCGCCATTGAGGGTCACGGCACCGTTGTTCGCGGTTGCGGTGAGTCCGCTGCTACCGGCATTGATCAGCGCAGCCAATCCGGACGCCACCTGGGCGACCTGATCGTTCAACATGGCGGTGTACGCGTAGCGAACGCCGTTGACCGTCAGCATCCAGGTCTCGCCCAACGCGACATTGCCCGCAAGCCCGACCGTAGCCACGACCCAAGGCGAATCCGCTCCGAGTGCGACGATGCCGGCGCCCGCGCCCTCGCGGATCTCGAAGGCTGGCCCGGTAACGTTGACCGTCGCCGGCGTGTTGCCGACCGAGGCTGTGAATGCCGCATCCAGGTCGCCGGCCACGGCAGCCGCCAGCCCGTTGGCGATGTCCTGCGCCGTGATCCCCAGGAAGGCGAGCATCGAATCGGCGTGGATGCGATGAGTGATGCGCGAATAGTGCGTGGCTTCCAGTGCCGTATCGTTGACGGCCCGCACCGTGACGGACTTCGCCGTCGACCAGTTGTTCTCGTCGAACGTAAGGGTGAGTGTGCCGTCCTGGTTCAGGCCGGCATTGGTGATGCGCAACTGTGCATCGACGACCACATCGATCTTCACGGTGCCCGTCGGTCGTTTCGTCAGCACAACGAAGTACGTGTCGGTCTGCAAATCTGTGGGGGCCGCCGGATCAGGCGTGGCATTCGGATCGGCATCGATCGCCCCGCCCTCAGCCACGATCGGGTAGTAGACATTGTCCGAGATCGAGTTCGATATCGCGTTGTCGTAGGACGCGATCAGCACCGTGGCCGCATCGTTGTCGACCACCAGGGCAGTCGCGCCGAGTACCGCGAGGCCGTCGTAGGCACCACCGTCCTTGGCGCTTGCACCCTGCTGGGTGCGGTGAACGATGTTGAATCCATTCGTGCCTTCCGCAAGCGTGTCCTCCGGCGCGAAGACGAACACCGTCTGTGGCAGATACCAGTTGTCGCGGGTAAACGTCAGCGTGAGTCCGTCGAGGCTTGCCTCGGACGCATCGTTGGTCGTGGCGAGCGCGATCCCCTTGCCGCCGGCGGCAAGCGCACTTTCGCGCAGCGCCACGGGCACCGCCGACACGAACACGTTCTCTTCGGGTGCGCGCGTCAGGACGACACGGTACGAATTGACGATCAGCGTGCCGCCGACCGAACCTTCGAACACCCGCAGGGGCCCATTGGTGAGCAGCACCGCGACATCGGCCTCGTCGTTGTCGCGCACGTTTGCCGAAACATCGCGAACGAACACATTCTTGTACGCGGCATCGTCCGTCGTAACTGTCTGAATGACCAGACCGCTGTGGCCCTGAAGGGTGTTGCTGACCACCGTCACCGCCTTGCCGCCGCTGCCGCCGACATTGAAGGTGTCGCTGCCCAGCCCGCCGACGATCTCGATCGAAACCCGCTCGCTCGTGTTCTCGATGAAGAAGCGGTCGTTGCCTTCGAGGGCATCGACCACGACACGCTCCAGCCCGACATAGGTGATGTAAAGACCGGCGCCGTAGACGCCCTTTTCGTTGATCACGAAGTCGTCGCCGAACTCGGTGCCGATGACGGTCAGCGTGTCGAAGCCGTCGCCCCCGTCGATCCGCACCGGCGCGTTGACCGTGTAGGAGACGAAATCCGCGCCCTGACCGCCGTTGATGTTCGTATACGGCGCCTTCGGATCGTTCGGATCGACCTTCACGAAGGCGCGCACGGTGAACGTGTCGTCGTCTTCGTCGCCGAACAGGAACAGTTCGGCCTTGTTGCTGTAGACGGTGAAGGTATCGTTGCCCGTGCCGCCGAAGAGGTTCGTGCTGAAGCTGACGCCGTTCGAGAGGAAGCCGCGCGTGATCTGCGTGGTCTCGAAGTAGTCCTCTTCCGCGAGTCCGTTGTCCGGATTGCGACCGTCGCGGAACGACTGGAACACCTGGCCGATCTGGAAGGTATCCGCCCCCGCATCGCCGAAGATCGTGGTCGGTGCGAGGTTGTCGTCGAGCACGAAGGTGTCGTTCCCGGCGCGCCCGAAGATCTCGACGGCGCCGCTGATGTCGGTATCG
>JBIKKL010000774.1:0-2534 GCA_044360365.1 Burkholderiales bacterium
CTCCACGATGCGATGGCCGCACTGCGCGGCGACGCCGGGACGCACGTGGTTCCGGATTAGAGTCCTGAGCCTGACCTCGCAGCGGCAAAGTCTCATTCCATCGGCTTGAACGGGGTGGGCTACCGCCCACGCGCGACGGCCGACGGCAGAAAGCCGTTCATGAAGCTTCGGTCGATGTGATCCTTCCAGCGCCAGATACACCGGCCCTGGATCGCCAGGCCGTTTCGGGTGGCGATGGCATGTTTGTCTCCTGTGCTGAGCAGAACGAGGTACTGCCGTTGGGGGGCGAACGGCTGCAAGGGCCGCCCGTCCAGAGCCCGCACAAGGTTCTCGAAGAGCGGCGGCCCCTGGCGAACCGCAAAGACACCGGCCTTGAGACGCGGGTGCTCCACGACTGCCGCCACATCCCCGCAGGCAAAGACATTCGGGTGGGAGGTGGACTGCAAGGTCGGATGGACCGCGACGAAGCCGCGTGCATCGGTGGCTATGCCTGCCGTGCGGTACATGGGCGCGGGTTCAGCGCCGGTCACGAAGAACACGGGCGCTGCGGGAATGACGGCGCCGTCGTCGAGGCGCAGACCCTCTGCGGTGACCTCTTCAACGCGTCGGCCCAGGTGTACGGCGATCTTGTGTTTCGCCAGGGCCTGCATGCCAAGGTGTCGGACGCGCACCGGCAGTTCAGCCAGGATGCTGGGTGCGTCCGTCACCAGGTGCAGCGCAGGTCGTCGGCGCCCGGCTGTCCGCAGGCGTACTCGATGCTCGATGGCGAGAAGGACTTCGAATCCGGCTGCGCCCGCGCCGACCACGGCGATCGAATCCGTCCTGCCGGCAGCGACCTCGTGGTCCAGCCGTTCGATGGCGCTCAGGAGCGGTTCCACGGGCTTGACCGGCACGGCGTAGTCGATGGCCCCGCGGACCCGCCCGATCGGCGAGACTGATCCCGTATCGATCGAGAGCACGTCGTACGTGTGCTGCTGTCCGACGGTGGTTTCGATCGTGGACCGCGCAGGATAGAGCGCGCACGCCTGCCGTTCCATGAATGAAACGCGCGCTGCCTGGCACAGGGCAGCAAGATCGATATGCGCGTCATCGTACGTGTAGTGACCGGCGATCAGGCCCGGCAGCATGCCCGAATAGGGCGTCTTGCCTGCGGCACTCAGCAACAGGACATCGATGTCTTGCGACGGACGAGCGGCGAAGGCACGCACCACCTGAACGTGAGCATGACCCCCGCCCAGCAGCAGCAGGCGTTTTCTCTGCACGGGCTACTTGCGCGTGCTGTCGAAGACCGCGCCCTTGGAAAACATCGCGGCGACTTCGTCTGCGCCGAACCCGAGTTCTTCCAGAATCGGGCCCGTGTGTTGACCGAGCAGCGGCGCCGGCATCCGGATCTTCGTGAGTTCGCCGGAGGACTTCACCGGGTGCCCCATGGCTTTCATGCGGCCGATGGTCGGGTGGTCCATTTCCACGACCATTTCCCGGGCGACGATGTGAGGATCTTCCAGACACTCCTCGTAGGTATAGACCGGCCCCCCGGGGACGCCTGCCTTGTCCAGCTTCGCCCACCAGTGTGCGGTCGGCTGCGTGCTGAACACGGACTCGATCTCTTCCTGCAGAAGTTCGACATTCTTCAGGCGCGAGGGCAGGTCGACGAAACGCGGATCCTGCACCCAGTCGGGTTTCTCGACCACTTGGGTGCAGAAGTTCTGCCACAGCTTTGCGCTGTTCGCGCCGACGGTCACGTAGCCATCCTGCGTTCGATATGCCTGATACGGGGCCGAGCGGCGATGACGCGTGCCGGTGGCCGTCGGTCGCTCGCCGCCGCCGAAGTAGGCGCCGAACTCCCAGAAAGTCCATGCGAGGCCGGCTTCGACCAGCGACGTCTCGACGTACTGTCCCTCGCCTGTCTTCAGGCGTTGAATGTAGGCACCGAGCAGCGCATAGAGCAGCGTCGTGCCGGCGGCGATATCGTTCATCGCGATCCCGACTTTCGCCGGACGTCCGTTGGGCTCGCCCGTCATCCGCATGATGCCCGTCACGCCCTGTGCGACGATGTCATAGCCGCCCTTGGCCGCGTACGGGCCGGTCTGGCCGAAGCCCGAGACGGAGCCGTAGATGACGCCGGGGTTGTACTGCTTCACGGCTTCGTAGTCGATGCCCATCTTGTGCTTCACGTCGGGGCGGAAATTCTCGACGATGAAATCCGCCTCTTTGGCAAGGCGCCGGAACACTTCGATGCCTTGCGGGCTCTTCAGGTTCAGGGCGAGCGAGCGCTTGTTTCGGTTGAGTGCGGCGAAGCAGTACGACTCGCCGTTGACCTTGGGTTCGAATCGCCGTGACGCATCCCCATCGGGGAAGCTTTCGATCTTGATGACCTCGGCGCCCATGTCGGCGAGCATCAGGGTGCAGTACGGGCCGGACATCACATTGGTGAGGTCGAGCACTTTGGTACCGGCGAGCGGTAGGGGCATGGCGGGCTCCTCCAGTGAAGATGGCCCGATTCTAACCGCGGTCAGGCCGCTTCCTGCGCTACG
>JBIKKL010000283.1:0-6302 GCA_044360365.1 Burkholderiales bacterium
ACGAGACCAGCGCTCCGGGCGATCCCGTGGCAATGATGTCGCCCGGCATCAGGGTCATCTGCGACAGGTAGGCAATAAGCTGCGGGATGGCATGGACCATGGTCGACGTATCGCCCTCCTGGCGCAGGACGCCATTGACGCGCGTGCGAACGCTGAGTCGCATCGGATCCGCGATCTCGTCGCGCGTCACGAGCCACGGCCCGAGCGGAGCGAACGTATCGAAGCACTTGCCGAGCAGCACCTGTCCGGCTTCGCGTTCGCGGGCGGCGATATCCCGCGCGCTGACATCGTTCAGGATCGTGTACCCGGCGACATACTCGAACGCCTTCTCGGGCGCCACATGCTTGCACTTGCGGCCGATGACAACGGCAAGCTCGGTCGCACAATCGAGGTCGTGCGTCCCGGTGGGCTTGAGGATATCGCGCCCCGGCCCGGTAATCGATGAGGTCGTCTTCACAAAGGCCGCGGGGAAGCCGCGCGCCTGACGTGCACCCTCGCGCGTGTAGTCGAGGTAGTTGCGCCCGATCGCGATGAGCTTGCCCGGACGAACCGGGGCGTACAGGCGACACTCCTCCAATGGAAGGAACAACGGCTCTCCCCGCAAACCGCATCCGTCGGCATCGCGGGAAGCGAGATCGCACATCCAGCCGTAGGTCTCCGCGACGGCTTCCCATCCCGGGTCACCGAGATAGAGGAACTGGGTGATATAGGGCGGCATGAAAATGCCAGCCATCTCTTCGCCCTTGCGATTGCCCTTCACTTCCAGCAGATAAAGCGCGTGCCCCGCGCGCAGATCCGCCACCCGATCATCGCCGACCAGAATGCCGAGGCGCGCCAGCGCGGCTGGCTCGTTCCTGCGGCTGTACCGCATCAGTTTCACTGCATCGCTCCCGTCGAATTGCGACTCCGAAGTCCGGAGCCGAGCGCATGATATGCTCTTTTGCGTTGAACAGTCAGCGAGAACAACGAGAGGAAACCATGGTGAATCGCCCCCCCGCAGAGATCGGCATGCCCCTGGCCGAGGTCGATACGCCCGCCCTCATCATCGACCTCGATGCCTTCGAAGGAAATCTGCGCGCATTGCCCGCGAAGATTGCCGACAAGCCCGTCAAGCTGCGCCCCCACTCCAAGACACACAAGTCACCGATCATCGCGCTCAAACAAGTCGCGCTGGGCGCCGTGGGTGTGTGCTGCCAGAAGGTCAGCGAGGCCGAAACGCTCGTCGCCGGTGGGGTGCGCGACATACTCGTTGCGAACGAAGTCGTCGGTTCGGCCAAGCTCAACAAGCTGGCGGCCCTTGCGCGTCATGCTTCGATCGCCGTCTGTGTCGACGATGCGGGCAATATCGCCGACCTCGAAGATGCCGCCGTTCGGTTCGACGCACGCATCAAGGTCCTGATCGAGATCGACGTGGGCGCAGGGCGTTGCGGCGTCGCCCCGGGCGAACCTGCGCTCGCCCTCGCGCAGACGCTGTCCCGCTCCAAGCACCTGCAATTCGATGGACTGCAGGCGTACCAGGGCAGCGCCCAACACATTCGCTCGTACGATGACCGCCGTCAGGCGATCGAACGTGCCGTAGCCCACGCATCGCGCACGAAAGCGCTGATCGAGTCGCACGGCATCGCATGCGCCCGCATCACGGGGGCGGGGACGGGCAGCTTCGAATTCGAAGCGGCGAGCAGCGTCTATACGGAATTGCAGTGCGGTTCCTACGTCTTCATGGACGCCGACTACAACCGCAATCTCGATGCCGGGGGTCAGGCGCAACCGCAGTTCGACCAGAGCCTGTTCATCTGGACGACCGTAATGAGCCGCCCCACACCCGATCGCGCAGTCGTCGACGCCGGGCTGAAGGCGCTCAGCATCGACTCGGGCCTGCCGGTGATCACCGACTATCCCGAAGTGTCTTACGCGCGTGCGTCCGACGAACACGGCAAGCTCGAAATCCGCAATCCGTCGCAGGAAGGCTTCGACGTCGGCGACAAGATTCGGCTCACCCCGGGCCACTGCGATCCCACTGTCAACCTTTACGACTGGTATGTCGGCGTCCGCGGGCAGCGGGTCGAGTGCCTCTGGCCCGTCGCGGCACGCGGCGCTCTGACCTAAATCGATCGAAACGGATCCAGGGAACCTCTCAAAGCATGGAATATCGGAATCTCGGTGCAAGCGGACTCAAGGTCTCGCTGGTCGGACTCGGCTGCAACAACTTCGGCCAGCGCATGGATGGCGAACGCGCGCAGGCGGTCATTCACAAGGCGATCGATCTGGGCATCACGCTGTTCGACACGGCAGACGTCTACGGCGGGCGCGGCGGTTCCGAAACGGTCCTGGGCCAGTATCTCGGCGATCGCCGCAAGGACATCGTCCTGGCCACCAAGTTCGGCATCGCGATGGACGACACGGGACGGATGCGAGGCGGCTCGCGGCGCTACATCGTGAGTGCGCTCGAAGCGAGCCTCAAGCGCCTTCGCACCGACTGGATCGATCTCTATCAATACCACCGGGACGATCTGACTACGCCCGTGGACGAAACGCTGCGAGCACTCGACGATCTCGTCCGCCAGGGCAAGGTGCGCTACGTCGGCTGCTCGAATACGCCCGTATGGCGCATGGTCGACATGCAATGGACGACCCGGGAGCTCGGCTTGAATCCGATGGTTTCGTGTCAGCTCGAGTACAGCCTGCTCTGGCGTGGCGTCGAGCGCGATTACATTCCCGCCATGAAGGCTCATGGTCTCGGCCTGCTTCCCTACTATCCGCTGGCCTGCGGACTGCTCGCCGGCAACTATCAGCGCGGCATGCCATTGCGGCCCGATGGACGCATCACGAAGAACGCCGCCCACGTCGAACGCTTCCTCACGCCGGAGAATTTCGACATCGTCGAGAAGCTCGATGCCTATGCTCGCGAACGCGGGCGCACGCTGCTTCAGCTCTCGCTCAGCTGGCTCGCTTCGCAGCCCATCGTACCGAGCATCATCGCGGGCGTCAGCCGACCGGAGCAGCTCGCATCGAATATCGACGCCGTGAGCTGGAAGCTGACGCCCGACGAACTCGCACAGATCGACGCGATCACGGCCTCACGGGTATAGCCGGCACACCGCTCGAACGAACCGAGCAAAGCGGCCTGATCACCCTCGGCAAACAGCCCCTGCGATCAAGGCCGCCACATCGGCCGCGCAGGCAGTGCTTCGTCGAGGTGTGAACTCGCAAAGAAGACGAACGCGTCGAAATGATCGGGCGGCACGATTTCCACCCCGCTTTCGTAGCGCCCCGGAAAGTTGCCGTTCTGCATCCACCACGTCCGATGTCGCGCGAGGAACGGCGCCTTCGACGAAAAATACGCCAACACGTGCCCCGCGGCCTGCAGCGTGCGATCGAGCGAGTTCGGCGCAACGGGTAGCGACCAGGCGCCCTGCGTGCCCGAGACCTCGTAGCCGGTGAAGGCGATGTTGAATACGCGGCGCGCGGTCTGCGCCGTATAGAAGTAGACCCCGGACTTCAGATCCCCATAGCCCCACCAGTCCGCCGGTGAGCGACCGTGCGAGACGTGACTGGTATGCGCGGACAGGATGGCTCGCGACTGGCCATGCATGAGCATGATCAGGTCGAGGTTTCGTCCCTGCGCAGCATCGCGTTCGTTCCAGCTGCGCAGGTCGTCGGCCCAGAAGTCGTTGTAGAAGCCTAGCCATCCCAGCAGCGTCGACGCCGACAATGCAACCTCGAAGGCCGCCTGAGCCGTTGCCGACCCGGCGGCGCGCCGCTGGAGGCCGACCCGACGCGCCTCGTTCATGAGCACGGTCAGCGCTTCGCGACACTGCCGATAATCCGAGTGGGGACGAAACTCCCCGGCGACCTGTACCTCGTCGAGCACGGCTTCCACCGCCGTCCACGACGCGGCTTCGTAGAGCGGGCACCGACGCGCAATCGTCGCGAGCGGTTGTGCGCCGAGTTCTGATTTCATCGCATTGCGGATCACGGCAAAGTGCTCCCACGTCCGATCCCACACATCCATGCCGAGGAAGTGCACCGGATCGTCCGCATGCTTGCGGTTGTAGGCGCACAGCCATTCGAACAAGGGCAGATCCGCCCGGGTCGGCATGTAAAGCACGTCGATGGGAACGCTCGCGGGCACCTTGGACGTACAGCGCTGCAACCAAGCGGACAAGGCACGGCTGCGGATGACGCCGGTTTCCCACACCAGAAGGCGCAAGCCCTGGCGCTCGACGAGATGTCGAATCAGCCGCTCCTGGAACCGAAGAAATCCGGCGGATCCATGAACGGATTCGCCGAGGGCGACGACATCGGCACGGCGGGCCTCAGGCCCCAGCAGTCGTTCTAGCACCTCGTCGGGCACGGCCTGCGGGTGGTGATTCAGTTCGGTCACGCCCTCCAGTGCAGCGCCCAGCGCCGGCGTAGTCACGAGGAGGCCCGTGAAAAACCACCGAAGACATCTCGCTCCCAGCTTCTGGCGCATACCCCTCGGCTCCCGTTCATGCAAGTGCGCTTGCCGCATCGCAGTATCTTTATCCGCCGAACCGCGCAGACCACAGTCTCCCCCACCGGGTAAAGGACGCGCAACCACCCCGACTGAAACGTCGACTGGAAACCCTTGACCATGCTTCCTCGAGCGGCATAATCTCCTGCGCCCACGTGTACCACCGTACGAAGATGACGGACCGGGGCACATTCCGAGAACCTCGTCGGTCGCGTTCGGCACCGCCGACTCCACCCGCACCAGCAACGGAGGAACAATGATCGAGCTCAATCTCAATGGCAAGGCTCACAAGCTCGATGCCGAACCGGACATGCCGCTGCTATGGGTGCTGCGCGAGATCGCAGGTTTGACCGGCACCAAGTACGGCTGCGGCGTCGCTCAGTGTGGCGCGTGTTCCGTACATGTCGACGGTGAGGTCATGCGCTCGTGCTCGATCCCGGCATCGTTCGCCGTCGGCAAACGGGTGACGACGATCGAAGGCCTCTCGCCGAACGGCACCCATCCGGTGCAGAGGGCCTGGGCGCACTTCGATGTGCCTCAGTGCGGCTATTGCCAATCCGGCCAGATCATGGCGGCTGCTGCGCTCCTGCGCAAGAAGGCCAGGCCGACCGACGCCGACATCGATGCTGCCATGACGAACATCTGTCGCTGCGGCACCTACCAGCGCATCCGCGCTGCGATTCACATGGCTGCCGGCAACACGAAGGCCACCGGCTCCGTCATCCACGTCGTCGATGCATCATCGTCCGCAGCAGGTGGCGACACCCTTGCGAGCGCCTGAGGAGCACCTCATGAACAAGACTCTGGCGAACGCCAACATCAACGTGTCCCGTCGTCGCTTCATCGTGAATTCCGCCGTTGCTGGCGGCGGCCTGGCCCTCGGCATGCACGTGCCGTTCGGCATCCCCACAGCCGAAGCGGCCTCCGCACCCGCTTCGACCGAGATCAATCTGTGGGTGGCGATCCGCCCCGACGATACCTGCGTCATTCGCATCGCCCGCGCGGAAATGGGGCAAGGCACGCGCACCGGCCTCGCCCAACTGGTGGCCGAAGAACTCGAATGCGACTGGAAGAAGGTCACGACCGAATCGGTCACCGCGCAACAGAACTACGCGGCAAAGCGTGCGTGGCAGAACATGTCCACGGCCGGCAGCCGCGGCATCCGAGAGTCCCAGGACTACGTGCGCCGTGCCGGCGCCGCGGCGCGCATCATGCTGCTCGAGGTAGCGGCCGATCTGTGGAAGGTCAGCGTCGACGAACTTTCCGTCGCCGACGGTGTGATCAGACACAAGGGTTCCAACCGGACGACGAGCTACGGCAAAGTCGCCGCAGCCGCCTCGAAGCTGACCGCCCCGGATCCGAAAAGCGTTCCCCTCAAGAATCCGAAGCAGTGGAAGATCGCCGGCAAACCGCTCAAGCGACTCGACACGGCAGACAAACTCACCGGCGCCAAGGTGTATGCCATCGACCTGAAGCTTCCCGGCATGCTGAATGCGGCGGTCAGGGCATGCCCGGTCTTCGGCGGCAAACTCGTGAGCTTCGACGAAGCCAGGATCAAGGCCATGCGCGGCGTACGAGGCGCGTTCCGAGTCAGCGATGATACGGTCGCAGTCGTTGCCGATACCTGGTGGCGCGCCAAGACGGCCCTCGATGCCCTGCCCATCGTCTGGGATGAAGGCGCGCATGCGAACGTCACCAGCGCCTCCATCGCCGAGCACCTCAAGTCTGGTCTGACCTCGAACGACGCGTTCGCAGATACGAATTTCGGCGATGCACCGAAGGCCCTTGCCTCGTCGGCAAAGACGGT
>JBIKKL010000625.1:0-3242 GCA_044360365.1 Burkholderiales bacterium
TCTACAGCGTGCCGTTCGTTTCGCACTCGACCATGGAGCCGATGAACTGCACCGTCCGGCTCGGACCGGACAAGGCCGAGATCTGGTTGCCCACGCAGAATGCCGAAGCATCGCTGGCCGCGCTGTCGGGCGCCTCCGGGTTGCCCCTGGAAAAATGCGAGGTGAACCACATGGATCTGGGCGGCGGCTTCGGGCGACGCATCGGCAACCAGGACGTGGTGCGCCAGGGTGTCGCCATCGCCAAGCAGTTTCCGAACGTGCCGGTCAAGATGACGTGGAGCCGCGAAGAAGATCAGATGCACGACTTCTATCGGCCGATCGCACAATGCCGTCTGCAGGCGGGCGTCGACGAGGCAGGCAATCTTGTCGCGTTGCAGCTGCGCGTCTCGGGGCAATCGATCAACGCTTTCGCCAATCCCGATGCAATCAAGGATGGCAAGGACGTGCGGCAGTTGCAGGGGTTTTGGCAGAAGCCGGGCGACGCGCAGATCGGCTATACCGTGCCGAACCTGCGCATCGAGTACGCAATGCGCAACACCCATGTCCCGGTCGGACCATGGCGCGGCGTGAACACCAATCAGAACGCGATCTTCCTCGAATGCTTCATGGACGAGGCCGCCAAGCTGGCCGGCAAGGATCCACTGGCGTTCCGTCGCGCGCTGATGGACAAGCACCCGAAGCACTTGGGCGTGCTCAACGCAACCGCCGACAAAGCCGGCTGGGGCAAACCTTTGCCCAAGGGCGTATTTCGAGGGATCGCCCACTTCATGGGCTACGGCAGCTACGTGGCGGCAGTGGCGGAGGTATCCGTCAGCGGCAAGGGTGAGGTCAAGGTCCTACGGATGGTGCTCGGCACCGACTGCGGCAACTACGTCAATTCCGCCACGGTCGCAGCGCAGGTCGAGGGCTCCGTCGCATACGGATTCGATTCGCTGCTCACCCAGATCAGCATCGACAAGGGGCGCGTCGTCGAACAGAACTTCGACACCTACCACATCGCACGTCTTGCGCACCTGCCGAAGGTGGAAACGGTGATCGCACCCACCCACGATTTCTGGGGGGGCGTGGGCGAACCGACGATCTGCGTCGCGGTGCCTGCCGTGCTGAACGCCATCTTTGCCGCGACGGGCAAACCCGTGCGTACGCTGCCCTTGAAAGCCAGCGGACTCACGCTGATCTGAAGCGGCGAAAAGGATGGCGCACGTGCGTACACCCGCCCTGCTGCTGTGGTCGGTCACGAGCCTGGGTGGGTGTACCGTTCTCGATGGCGCCTCATCGACAACCACGGCTGTACCCATGGAACATCCGTTGACGAACATTGCCGGCGACCCGGATCGTGGCCGCGAAGTGTTGCTCGGTCGCGACGGCAATTGTCTGCTTTGTCATGCCGTCCCCGAAACCGGGGCGCGCTTCATGGGCAATCTCGGCCCGCCGCTGTCGGGCATCGCATCGAGGATGAGCCCGGGGGAGATACGACTGCGTCTGGTGGATTCGAGACGCGTGAACGCACAGACGATCATGCCGTCCTACTACAGTACGGACGGGCTCGTTCATGTCGCTGCCGCCTATCGCGGCAAGACCGTGCTGACCGCCCAGCAGATCGAAGACACCATTGCGTATCTCCAAACCTTGCGCTGACGCCATGCCCAATCGACGCCGCTTCGTTGCCTTCCTGGCCGGAATCGGCCTCCTGCCGCATGTCGCGTCTCGATCGGCGCAAGCCGCAGAAAACGACCTCGGCCCCATCATTGCCAAGCTGACCGGCGGCAGACCCCTGCAGCCCGGACGAGTGACGGTCGACACGCCGCTGCTCGCCGACAACGGCCATTCGGTACCGGTGAAGTTCATCGTCGAGAGTCCGATGTCTGCGCACGACTACGTGAGGACGATTACCGTATTGTCGGATCGCAATCCCCGCCCCCTGGTCGCGACTTATCATCTCGGTCCGCGCGCCGGACGCGCACAAGTCGCCACGCGCGTTCGTCTCAACGGAAGTCAGCGATTGTGGGCCCTGGCCGAGTTGTCGGACGGCTCGTTCTGGTCGGGCCACGCCGATGTCGTCGTAACCGAGTCCGCTTGCCTGGACGATTCCTGACATGATTGCCCGCGTACAAGTACCGCGCGAAGCGAAGCGTGGCGACATCATCGAGATCCGCATCGCGATCCGACATGTCATGGAGACCGGATTTCGCCTGGACCACTTCGGCAAAGCCATTCCGAAGAACGTCGTGAACCAGGTCGTCTGCCGCTACAACGGGGTGGAGATCTTTCGCGCGGAGTTGGGGTCGGGCGTTGCAGCGAATCCCTATCTCGCCTTTCACACCGTGGCCGAAGCCAGCGGCGAACTCGTATTCGACTGGGTCGACGATGCCGGCGCACGCGGTACAGAACGCGCGGTCCTCACCGTGGTCGGTTGAACGTCGATCCTGCGATGCAAACCTCGAACGCGGGCCTGCGGCTGTCCGGGCTGGTGTCGTCGGTTGCGCTGTTGATCGTAGCCGCCGGCGTTCATGCGGCCGACCCGGAGCGCCCCTCCCCGCTGAAATCCGGCATCGAGTTCGCGAGTGCGGATGTCCGTTCTCTGCAGGGCGACGATTTCCTCAACCCCGGCATGCTGTGGGTGGCCCGCGGCGAATCGCTCTGGCGCGCTCGCGACACACAACGACAGAAGGCGTGCGGCGACTGCCACGGGCGCGCAGAAGAGAACATGCGCGGGGTCGCAGCACGGTATCCGGCACACGATGCGTCAAGTGATCGCGTGGTCAACCTCGAACAACGCATCAACACGTGTCGAACGCGACACCAGGGCACCGCAGCGTGGGCTTACGAATCGGAGGCCCTGCTTTCGCTAAGCGCCTATGTCGCCCATCAATCGCGCGGCATGCCGGTGGACGGCAGCGTTCCGCCTGCACTGAAGGAGAACTTCGAGCGCGGCCGGCAACGCTATCAACAGCGCATCGGCCAGATGAATCTCGCCTGTGTCCACTGCCACCAACAGAACTGGGGACGCACCCTGCTCGCCCAGACGATCAGCCAAGGCCATGGCAATGCGTATCCTGCCTATCGCCTCGAGTGGCAGGCGGCAGGGTCGCTGCAACGGCGTCTGCGCGCGTGCTTTTTCGGTGTGCGTGCCGAGATGCCTGCCTATGAAGCGCAAGAACTCCTCGATCTGGAGGTCTATCTCGCCTGGCGCGGTCGAGGCCTACCGATCGAATCTCCCGGCGTTCGCCGCTGAATCCAAC
>JBIKKL010000775.1:0-2532 GCA_044360365.1 Burkholderiales bacterium
CCGCCCCCCGAAAAGGGACTCCACGGCCAAGTCTGGGCGATGGCAGGTCCCATCGTACTGGCAAATGTTTCCGTCCCGCTGTTGGGCGCAGTCGACACCGCTGTGGTGGGTCATCTGCCCGAGCCCTACTACATCGGCGCGGTGGCCATCGGTGCCATGCTGTTCAACTATCTCTACCACCTCTTCAATTGCCTGCGCATGGGCACCACCGGACCGACCGCACAGGCGCGCGGAGCGGGCGATCCCGCCGAAGTACGCGCCATCATTGTGCGTGCGCTGGTACTGGCGGGCACCATTGGGTCGCTGCTGCTCGTGCTGCAGGTACCGATCGTTACGCTGGCACTCTGGCTCATCGATGCGAGTCCGGAGGTCGAACATCACGCACGGGAGTACTTTCTCATTCGCGTCTGGGCACTGCCTGCGGTGCTGGCCGTGTACGCGATCATCGGCTGGCTCTATGGACTGCGCGATGTGCGCCGGCCGCTCATTCTGCTGCTGGTGACCAGCGCATTGAACATCGCCCTCGACCTGCTCTTCGTCTTTGGCTTCGGCTGGGGGGTGTCCGGCGTTGCCGCCGCATCGCTCGTGGCGCAGTACTGCGGTCTGGCACTCGGCCTGTACTATGTCCTCCAGAAACTGCGCGATATGCCCGCCACGCAGCGGCGCGCCGCCATCTTCCAGCGCGACAAGCTCGTCCGCATGGTAGCCATCAACAGCGATATCCTGCTGCGCACGCTCTGCGTCGTCTCCGTGCTCGGGTTCTTCATGGCGAAAAGCGCTGCGCTCGGCGATGTGGCCCTGGCTGCAAATCAGGTCCTGCACACCTTCCTCGTATTCACCTCGTTCGCCCTCGACGGGTTCGCGCATGCCGCCGAGACCATCCTCGGAGAAACCGTCGGCCGACGTGACCGTAGCCGCTTTCTGCAGGCACGGCGCGTCGTATTTTTTTGGTCCGCGGTGGCGGGCCTCGTTGCCATGATTGCCTTCGCCCTGTTCGGCGAGGGGATCATCGCGCTGCTCACCAGCATTCCCGAGGTTCGGGCGAGCGCAGTCGACTACCTCATCTGGCCCGTGATCATGCCGCTCGCATCGGTATGGGCATACACCTACGACGGTGTCTACCTCGCTGCCACGCGAACACGGATCATGCGCAATTCGGTCATCGCATCCTTCGGCATCTTCCTCGTGCTGCTCCATACCCTGCCGCCGCTGCTCGGCAATCACGGGCTCTGGATTGCCGTATTCGGCTTTCTGGGCGGTCGCGGCCTGATGCTGCATCTCGCCTTTCCCGCCCTGGTAAGGACCCTGCCCTCGACCGTTTCACATGTTGGATCGTAAGCGTGCCCCGCGCTTGTGACCGGGTTACTATTGCCGCATCCGCACACGACTCAGCGCACTGCGAAAGACCCACTCACGTGCAGGTCACGACTGCCCCACGCCATCGCTTTCAGCCTATCCGGCCACTGAGTACGCTTCCTCCTTCCTCCGGGCGCGTCACACCCTGTCCCGCCGGCAGCATTCAACACGGACGACTCCCACGATGATCGAATTCCGACGCATCTCCTACAACGCCGTCCAGGTCGGCGAAGAAGTCATGTCCAACGATCTGGTGGTCAAACCGGAGGATCTGGATACCTTCGCCTACGCAGTCGACGACCACCACCCCTGGTTCTTCGAGAACTCGCCCTTCGGCGGCCCCATCGCCCACCCCACGCTCCTCGCGAATCAGGCGCTACTCATGCGGCACAACAAGTTCGTCGTCGACGCCGGTCTGCACGCCGCCATGCAGTTCGAGTTCATCGAACCCATCCGCGTCGGCATGCGGGTTCGCACCCGCGGCAAGGTCATCGACAAATACGAGCGCCGCGGCAAGCACTACATGGTCACGGAGTTCGTCACGACCGAAGAAGACACCGGCCAGACCCTCGTGCGCGGCCAGTTCACCCAGATGATTTTCCCGGATTGACCGGAGTTGCCATGAGTCTCGTTGCCCAGAACACCATTGCCATCGACCAGGAACTCAACCCCCTTGCGAAGCCGATCTCCCAGCGCCAGATCGACTGCTATTCGGGCGTGCGGCCCAAGTCGATCCATACCGATGCAGAATGGGCGCGCAAGAAGGGATTTGCTGCACCGCTGGCCCAAGGCATGATGTCGACGGCCTATGTCTCGGAGATGATGACGGCGTTCCTCGGTGAAGGCTTCGTCAAGGGCGGCAAGATGTCGGTCAAGTTCATCAAGCCCGTGCTCGCAGGAGACACGCTCACGATGAACGGCCGCGTCAGGGAGAAACTTCCCGAGGGCAGTCGAACCCGCATCGTCGTCGAGTTCTGGTGCGAGAACCAGGACGGCGTAAAGACAATGGTCGGCGAAGCCAGCGGCCTCGCTGCCAGCTGAAGGCACCCAGCCCCCTGTGCTGCGCCCTCTGGAACGCGGACCATGGATCACACCCGCCTGCTGCAGTATTTTCGGGGGTCGTCCTTCGCGTACATTGCGGTCGAGGTCGGCTGCGAATCCATTCAATCGGCATGT
>JBIKKL010000776.1:0-2530 GCA_044360365.1 Burkholderiales bacterium
CGTCGAAGTAGCGCGTTCGCTTTGATACGCGTCGGTTCTTCCGCAGTCTCGTTTGATCGCTGAACGCCAACCCATGGCACGCGGCGCTCGTGATCGGCGAATTGGGCATGAGCTGCAAAGGCTCCTGCCTGATCTCATTCGCGACGAGGTGAAAGATCCTCGCGTCGTCGGGATCTTCACGATTACGGGCGTTGAGGTCACGTCCGATCTCGCGCATGCGCGAGTGTTCGTTACCGTAATGAATGCCGGCGACGATGCGCAGTCGACCGTGGATGCACTCAATCGTTGCGCCTCGTTCCTCAGGTCACAGCTCTCTAGGATGATGACCGTCCGAACGGTGCCCGCATTGAAGTTCATCTTTGACTCGAGTGTCGAACGCGGGATGCACCTGTCGCGACTGATCCAATCGGCCGTCGACGAACAGCGTCTGGACGATGACACCGAGCGGGGCCCGGTTTCGTGACCTCGGATGTGAGCGTTGCCGAGGCGGCTTCGGTGCGCCGTCGGATTGCGTCGAACATCGATGGCGTACTGCTTCTCGACAAGCCCGTGGGGCCTTCGTCGAACCAGGTGCTGCAGCAGGCCAGACGCCTTTTCGACGCCAAGAAGGCCGGCCATTCGGGCACGCTCGATCCGTTCGCGTCGGGGCTGTTGCCGATCTCCTTCGGCGAGGCCACGAAGTTCTGCGGATTTTTTCTCGATGCCGACAAGGTGTACGAAACCACATTGAGCCTTGGCGTACGAACGTCCACGGGCGACATTACCGGTGAGGTCGTTGAGCGCCGGCCGGTTCGAGTCTGCGACGAGGAAGTGGAGACCGTCGTGCGCTCCTTTCTCGGCAAAAGCCGCCAGATTCCGCCGATGTACAGCGCGATCAAGCGCGACGGCGTCCCGCTCTACAAGCTGGCTCGGCGCGGCGAGATCGTGGCGAGAGAGCCGCGAGCCATCCAGATCAGCCGCCTGCAGGTCTTGCGGTGCGCAGAGGGTGAGATCGACCTGCGAATTCAATGCAGCAAGGGGACGTACATTCGCGTCCTGGGTGAGGACATCGGCAATGCACTCGGTTGCGGTGCTTCCCTGAAGTGTCTGCGGCGTATCGAAGTGGCTGCGTTCGATGTGTCGGCGAGCCATACGCTGGATGATCTTGCTCGACTCGATCCCGAGCAGCGTTGCGCTCTCCTGTTGCCCCCCGACGCGGGTCTTTCGTATATGCCGATGACCGTCTGCGGGGCCGCTTTGGTCGCGAAGTTGCGTCTTGGACAGTCGGTGACGTACAGCGGTCCGGAGTTCGAATCGGCGCCGCAAGTGCGGATTTATCAGTCGGAAAATCATGAATTTATCGGTCTGGGCCGGGTTGCCGATGGAAATCTGCATCCTGCCCGACTGATTGTCCCTGCGAGCGCGAAAATAGCTTGAGACAGCATGGCGCTCGCCGTTAAAATGCGCGTTTTTCAAAGGTAATCGAGAGTTGCTATGGAAGCTGCCGAGAAGTCCAAGATCGTGCAAGACTATCAGCGGGGCGCTGCAGATACCGGTTCACCCGAAGTTCAAGTGGCTCTTTTGTCTGCACGCATCTCGAGCCTGACTGAGCACTTCAAGTCGCACGTCAAAGATCACCATTCCCGTCGTGGATTGCTCCGCATGGTGAGCCGTCGTCGCAAGCTGTTGGATTATCTCAAGCGAACAGACGCGGGCCGCTACAAGACTGTCATCGAGCGCCTCGGGCTGCGCAAGTAAGTACCCCGAATCGTCTTCGAGTCTCGCCCTACGCGTGACTCGAGTTGGACCGATGGCCCTTCGGCCCCGGCCACACCAATAAGGAATCGACATTGAAGCTAGTCAGGAAATCACTGACTTGGGGCCGCCACCGCCTCACGTTGGAGACCGGGGAGATCGCACGCCAGGCGCACGGGGCGGTCATGGTGACCATGGAAGACACGGTGGTGCTCGTCACCGTCGTAGCGAAGCGGGATGTTTCTCCCGGGCAGGATTTCTTCCCCTTGACGGTGGACTATCAGGAGAAGACCTACGCTGCCGGCAAGATTCCCGGCGGTTTTTTCAAACGTGAAGGTCGTCCCTCCGAGAAGGAAATCCTGACGTGTCGGCTGATCGACCGTCCGATCCGCCCACTGTTTCCCGAAGGTTTCTTCAATGAAGTGCAGGTGGTGGCTACCGTCCTGTCTTCGAACAACGAGATCGATTCCGATATTCCCGCGATGATCGGTGCGTCGGCAGCCATTGCCATTTCGGGCGTGCCGTTCAACGGGCCCATTGGTGCGGCCCGTGTAGGCTATGCCAACGGCGAATACATACTCAATCCAACGGCAACCGAACTCAAAACGACTGAACTCAACCTCGTCGTTGCAGGCACGCAGCAGGCCGTTCTCATGGTCGAGTCCGAAGCCCACGAACTGTCCGAGGAAGTCATGCTCGGCGCAGTGGTGTTCGGCCACCAGCAAATGCAAGCAGTCATCGATGTCATCAACGAAATGGTCGATGAAGGCGGCCGTCCCCTGTGGGACTGGGAGCC
>JBIKKL010000777.1:0-2528 GCA_044360365.1 Burkholderiales bacterium
TCTTGGCCGAAGGGGAAGCGGACACCATGCGAGTGGCAGGATAGCCGTCATGCGAATCCTGCACATTCTCGATCATTCGTTGCCGCTTCATAGCGGGTATACGTTCAGGACACTCTCAATCCTGCGGGAGAGCCAGGCGCTGGGCTGGGAAACGATACAGCTGACGAGTCCTAAGCAGGGCGGCGATCCGTCCGTTCGAGAGGAGACCGTGGACGGTTGGCAGTTCTATAGAACCCCACCGGTACGCGGCCTGGTCACGGACCTTCCGGCGGTGGGTGAGTTGGAACTCATGGGGGAACTCAGCCATCGTATCGACGTTCTCGTGCAGCGCTTTCGCCCGCATATCATTCACGCGCACTCGCCCGTACTGAATGCGATTCCTGCGCTACGTGTTGGCCGGCGGCACGGTGTGCCTGTGGTCTACGAAGTACGTGCGTTGTGGGAAGATGCCGCGGTTGACCACGGTACGACTCGCGAAGGCAGTTTGCGGTACCGCATTTCGCGAGGGCTCGAAACATACGCCGCGAAACGGGCCGACCACGTCTTTACGATTTGCGAGGGACTACGCGGCGAACTTTCCAGTCGCGGCCTGCCGGCGAGTCGCATTACCGTCATTCCGAATGGCGTGGACATCGAAAAATTCTCTACCGGCGGAACGCCGGATCCGGAGCTATCGGTAGCGCTCGGTCTCGAAGGCAAGACCGTCCTTGGCTTTGCCGGATCATTCTACGGCTATGAAGGTTTGGGACTGCTGGTTTCGGCGATGCCTTCCATACTTGCGTCGCGCCCGGACGTGCGCCTGTTATTGGTCGGCGGCGGGTTCCAGGAGGATGCGTTGCGCAGCCAGGTCCGCGATCTGGGCATTGCCGACAAGGTGTGTTTCACCGGGCGTGTTCCGCATGCGGATGTCAACCGCTACTACGATCTGACCGACGTCCTGGTCTATCCCCGATTATCGATGCGGCTCACCGATCTCGTGACGCCGCTCAAGCCACTCGAGGCGATGGCGCAGGGCAAACTCGTCGTCGCCTCCGATGTCGGCGGTCACCGGGAGATGCTGCGTGACGGCGAGACCGGAATTCTGTTCAACGCGGGGAACGTCGGTGACCTAAGTGCGAAGGTCGTTGGACTGTTGAACATGCCCGAGCGTTGGGGGGCATTGCGCGAAGCCGGTCGACGATACGTTGAGAACGAACGTAGCTGGGCCGCCTGCGTCGCACGATACGCGCCGGTTTACGAGCGTTTGGTCGGTCTGGAAAGGAAGTCGGCGTGAATCTCGGTCTTGAGCGGCCTCACTGATGTGCGGCATTTACGGTTACCTGCGCCTCGACGGTCAGCCGGCCGATGCAGACGTTCTACGTGCGATGGGTGGCGTGACGATCCATCGCGGCCCTGATGACGAGGGAGCGCATCTCGACGGTGCCTGTGGCCTAGGCATGCGTCGGTTGTCCATCATCGATGTCGGCGGCGGGCATCAGCCGATTTCGAACGAGGACGGCAGCGTCTGGATGGTCGCCAACGGCGAGATCTACAACTTCCGAGAGCTGCGCGAGCGCCTGCAGCTCGATGGCCATCGCTTCAAGACCGGTTCGGACTGTGAAGTCATCCTGCACGCGTATGAAGCGTACGGTGATGGCTTTGTCGAGAAACTGAACGGGATGTTCGGATTCGCGCTTTGGGACGCGCGCCGACGACGATTGTTGGTGGGGCGCGATCGACTCGGAGTCAAGCCCGTGTACCTGATGCGCAGCGAGGGGCGCATCGCATTCGCAAGCGAGGCAAAAGCCCTGCTTGCGTTGCCCGGTGCCGGGGTAGAACTCGACCCAGTGGCGCTGCACGCGTACCTCGGTCTTGGCTACGTGCCTGCGCCCCTGTGCATGTTTAAGGGGATCGAAAAGCTCCCGCCGGCGAGTCTGATGATCGTAGAGCAAGGCAAGGCGAGAATCGAGCGCTACTGGCGCATCTCCGGTGAAGTCGATGCAGCGCGATCCGAAGAGGATTGGGTCGAGCAGGTTCGGGAAAGGCTCGAGTCATCGGTTCGCATGCAGATGGTGAGCGATGTTCCCATTGGTGCGTTTTTGTCGGGCGGCGTCGATTCGAGCGCGGTGGTGGGTTTCATGGCCGCCCAAAGTGCGCAACCGATCAAGACGTACGCCATCGGTTTCGAAGGCGGGCGGGCGGACCAGTTCTACAACGAGCTGCCCTACGCGCGCCGGGTCGCGGAGATTTTCGGAACGGAACACCACGAGATCGTCGTGAAGCCGGATGTGGCCGCGTTGCTGCCCAAGCTTTTGTGGCACATGGACGAGCCCATCGCAGATACTGCTTTCATCACGACCTACCTCGTATCGGAGTTCGCTCGTCGTGACGTCACCGTAATCCTGAGCGGAGTCGGCGGAGATGAACTCTTCGGCGGTTATCGGCGCTATCTCGGCAACCACTACCAGCAGTACTTTGAGCGGTTGCCTGGATGGATTCGACGAACGGCCATGGCGGTGGGTGAACGCCTGCCAAGCGATCGGCATTCG
>JBIKKL010000779.1:0-2514 GCA_044360365.1 Burkholderiales bacterium
CGACGCATTCATGCCCTTGTAGGTATCGCGACCGATCTGACCGATCACCTTGCCGCGCACGAGATCGAACCCCGCGCCGCGGCGATTCATCAACAACTGATCCGGGCCGAAGTCGTTGGCGAAGTAGAGATCCGTCCAACCGTCGCCATCCAGATCGCCGGCGCCGATCGCGAGCGTCCAGCGCGCATCGAGGTCGCCGAGCAGTGCCGTTCGATCGACGAAGCGCCCTTCGTCCTGCAGCAACAACCGAACGCCGCCGCCGTTGCGGGCATCGCTCCACGTGCGGTGCATGAAGTCGAACATTCGCCGGTCGCCCGGATACTCCGGCGCGGGCAAGTCGAACACGTTGAAGGGACGAGGCGTCGCGTAACCGGGGAGATAGGGCCGCATCGCACTGGCGAGAACCAGATCGAGCCGCCCGTCACGATCGACGTCGAGCACGTTCGCCGCAAGGCTGACAAGGTGCGGGGGCAGTTCGTGTCGATCGCTCACGTCCTCGAAGGCGAGGCGTCCCTGCTCGATCAGCAGATTTCGCAACAGACGCGCTCGACCATAGCCGACGAGCACCAGCAGATCCTGATCGCCGTCGTTGTCCATGTCGAAGAAGACCGCCCCCGAGGGCAACCCTTCCCGGCGCGGATCGTTGACCAGCGGGGCAAGCGCTGGCAGGGGAACACGCTCGAACCGGAATCCGCCCCGATTGAGATAGAGCGCCGCGCGGTCCTGGGCGGCCTTCATCGGAAACGTGAAGAAAAGATCCAGCAACCCATCGTTGTCGACATCGGCGACTGCCACGGCATCACCGACCGACAGGACCCACTTGCCGACATGCTGCACGCGTGGATCGACAAGCTCGAGCACCTTGCCCGGGCGCGCGACGATACCGGTGACGGAACCTTCGATTTCCCGAAAGAAGAAATCGGGCGGCTCCGAACTCTCTGCCACGGTGAGCCGGGGCACGACGAAGACCGCGATGCCAGCCACGGCAGCAAGCGTCGCCAATCGTTTGGCCCCGGCTGTCAACCTCGACGACATCGCGCTCGCCTTCTCACGCTGCGCGGCAATCAGCGCGACGACATGCCAATACACCAGCCGCGCCGTCGCGACGATGAACGCGGCGAAGAACAGCGTCGACAACGCGAGCTTCAAGTGCAGAACGAAATCGACGGCCACGATCGCCGCCGCGACCCCGACCTGCCCACGTCGGCTCGGCGGCGACGTCGCCGGATCGGTCAGCATGAAGAAGCTGAAAAGAAAGAACGCAGGGGATGTCAGCACCCCCATGAACCAGGTTTCCACCGGCATGTGATGGCGAAGCAGCCAGGCACGCAAGGCAAGCGCGATCAGATAGAACACGAGGAAAGCAATGATCAGGACGGTGCGCCGCACGGGCAGAATGAACAGCATCGAACCGAGGGTTGCCACAAACGCGAGCGCAGCGAAGCTGCCCCCCCATTGATAGGCCGGCGACTCGCTTAGATAGCCCTGACCGAGCACCAGACTCGCCACCACCCCGAATAGCGCGGGGTTGTAGACATGCCGACCTCGAAAAGTGAAGAGATACTTCGATCCGATCGCGAACACCACCGGCAATGACGCTAACCAGGGACCGTGCGCGTAGTTCACCAGGATCGACAACCCGAGCCCGGTGATCAACGCAGAGAAAGGAACCAGCGGTGGCGAACCGCGGCGAAAGATCGCGTGCAGCACCATGTCGAGGAAAACCGCCGTCGCAACCGACTGCGCGACCTGCAGCGGTGACCGATTGAAGCCCAGTACCGTAACCCCGAGCGTCACGTAGGCAAGCAGGATGGCTGCAATCGCGACGCGCGGGTCGCGCAGGGTGGGCATGCCATGCCAGGCGGCATTATGCATCAGAGGCATCCGGCTTCGACGTGAGGCGGGCGATCATCGAGGTCCGCAACCCGATGCGCGTCTTCGGGATAGTGAACGACGAAGAGCAGCCCGGCAGCACGAATGGCGGGATAGGCACTCATCGCATCGGCGAGCGGATCGCGCTCGTGCAATCCCCCGATCGCGTAATGCCACCCGCCGCGGCGGGCACGACGCAGCGCGTCACGAAGCAATGCGGCCGCCACATGTTCGTCGTCTCCTGCCACGGCGAAACAGGCGAGATACACCGATGGGATGCGCTCCCCCGGAGCGGGCAGGCGATGACCGCCCGTCGCTACGCGCCATGCACTCACGAGGGGACGTGCGAGCCCAAGCGTTCCCCGATACCGCTCGACATGCGTCTGCCGGACGTTCGACTGATCCCACAGTCCGATCGTCCCGATCAGTTCGCCATCGCGTCGTGCCACGACGAAATTCTGCGCGTGCAGGCTGGCCATGCGCCCGGTCATGAAGTCCGCCTGCGTCAGATGCAGTCCGAACTGACGCGTTGCCATGCGGGCATTCAGGAACTCGACGATTTCAGGGAGATCCGCGTCGACGCCTGACCCGATTTTCACGCCCGGCACCTCGATCGCCGGCAGATCGCGCTCCAGACGAAAC
>JBIKKL010000780.1:0-2508 GCA_044360365.1 Burkholderiales bacterium
CAGGCGCAACAGCGTGGGATACAGGTCTACGATGTGCAGAGGCACTGCGATAGTCGAGCCTGCTTTGATTCTGCCTTCCCACGAGATGCTCGCCGCCGCCCGCACGCCGCCTTCATACAAGGTCGATTTTCCGGCGCGCAGCGGCCCATTGTCGGTGACTTTGCCGGGGTGAGGTCCGCCGTTGTCGCTTGCGAAGACAATCAACGTATTCTTGCGCAAGTCCTTTTCATCCAGCGCCGCGTTGATCTGCCCGATCGCTTCATCCATCGCGGCCAGCATTCCCGCGTATGTGCGGCGCGGCTCCTTCAACTGGGTGTAAGGTGCCTTGTATTCTTCGGGTACCTGATACGGTGAGTGGACAGCATTGAATGACACGAACAAGAAGAATGGCTGCTTACTGCCCTGAATGAACTTCACGGCTTCACGCGCGATCAGATGCGTGCTGTAGCCTTCGTCGTAGTTGGCTTTGTCGTTGCGATGCCAGTCGTGCCCGCCGCTGCGGTCGAGTTTGAAATAGTCAATTGCGCCGTTGTAATGCCCATATTGAAAATCGAAACCGCGCCGCGTCGGCAGATACTCCGGCTGAAAATGCCCCAGATGCCACTTTCCGGTGATAGCCGTCGCGTAACCCGCTTCCTTCAATGCTTGTGGCAGGGTGCGTTCGTCGAGTGGCAAGCCGTGTTTTGCCCAGGGGCGCACGACGCCGGTCTGCAAACCTTGCCGCATCGGATAACGTCCCGTCATCAACGCCGCGCGCGTGGGCGAACACAGCGGTTGCACATAGAACTGTTCAAGCCGCGCGCCCGCAGCCGCAAGCTTGTCGATGTTCGGCGTTTTGATCTCCTTGCCGCCGTTGAAGCCGACGTCGGCAAACCCCAGATCGTCCGCCAGGATTACGACAATGTTTGGCTTACTGGTTTGGGCCCCATGCGAGACGCCGGGAACCGCTGCATTCGCCAGAAGACAGGCTGCTAGAAACATCAGTTTCAGTACCGACATTGTGATTTCCTCCGAGGGCTGCGGGCCAAGATGAAACTGGGTTATGGTTTCGCGTGCACTACAGGCAGCCGGTACGTCGACATGCGGAACGATGCACGCGTGGACAGGCGCGGGTGCAGGAGGATTCTCGGTAGAGCGTATGGTGGTCGAGAATGCCGAGCGCATTCGGTCTGCTCGTCGAATGCGGTCTCTGAATCGGGGAAGGACCGGAAGTGGGAAGGGGGCATTGCGCTATTGCGGCGTGATCCCAACGGCTTTCGCTACTTTGGCCCAGCGCTCGACCTCTGCATTCACGAGCTTCTGAAACACTGCACCGGAACTCCATTGCGCCTCGCCTCCCGCAAGGAGGAATTTCTGCTTGATGTCCTGGGTCGCGAGCACTTTCGACAGCACCTGATTGATACGTGCCACATGGGCGCCAGGGATGTTTATGGGCGCCATGATCCCGTGCCAGTTGTCCGCTTCGAAGCTCTTGTAGCCTGCCTCCTGCATGGTCGGCACGTTCGGGGCGGACGGATAGCGCCTCTGCGTCGTAACCGCGAGGGCGCGCAGCCGGCCCTGATTCACCAGCGGCAATGCAGGAGGCATTCCCGAGAAGAATAGCTGCACCTCTCCACCCACAACCGCGGTCACGGCCTGAGAGCCGCCCTTGTAAGGCACGTGGACCATGCTGATGCCCACGAGTTGGGAGAAAGCCTCGGTCACCAGGTGTTGCAGGCCGCCGGATCCGGGACTTGCGTAGTTGACTGCGCCACGGCGGGCCTTGGCAAGCGCCACCAGCGCGCTCACCGAGTTCACCTCCGAAGCGGAGCTCACGACCAGGATCAGCGGAACCGACGCGATGCCCGCGACTGCCTGGAAGTCCTTGCGCACGTCGTAGGTGAGGGACATCGTCGAAGCAGTGGTTGCAAAGGCCGCGGCCACGATCCCCAGGGTGTAGCCATCGGGCTGCGCCGTGGCGAGATACTTGGCCCCGATGGTTCCAGTGGCTCCGGCGCGATTGTCTACAACGAACTGCTGGCCCAGTTCCTCGCCCAGGCGCTGGCCGATGATCCGGGCGAGCGCATCTGGTGCACTGCCTGGTACTGAACCCACGATCATGCGGATCGGCCGGGACGGATAGGACTCCGCCGCATAGGCGGCGCAGGGCCAAAGGAACGCCGCCACGGATATCACTTGCATCCACGGCTTGCGGCCCTTACGGGATCTCGCTTTACGGTGCATGAAGTATCCCCCTCGTGTCATGTCGTCAGGCCAGCTCGAACACCACTCGCTGCAGCGAGCCGGAGAAAGCGAATGGCGCCGCATAGCCCGATCCCACACCGGGCCCGTGGTCAGCGCCACAGTGAAGACCCCCGGTCGCGGCGCGCAGCGGCCAGGTTTGCGGAATGTCGATGGCCCCGACCATCTCGCCGTCGATCATCAGGCGACCGCGGCCCGCACCCTCCCCGGCAGCGTCGAAGCGATACTCCACGGTGCAAGGCTGTGCGGGCAACTCGCGCTCGGCGG
>JBIKKL010000781.1:0-2506 GCA_044360365.1 Burkholderiales bacterium
GCCCATCAGCTATCGGCAGAACGTCACCATGTTTACCGAGGAGATGCCTTTCTTCTCCGGCGACGATCTCGAATGGATCATGGGGCGCGGTGTATGCGAATGGCTCGGCTGGCCTTGAGTCGGTCTGCTCGGCGGAGCGTGCTCGCTCACCCCGCCCGCTGACGTGGCGTAGCGCCACGATCGCTGGCGCTACGCGTCGAAATCAGGCCGCGGGCAAATCCGGCCCGGCGACGACACCCTTGCGCGCGTAGCCTTCGATTTCCGTCGCGCTGTAGCCGAGTTCCTGCAGCACGTCGGTGGTGTGGATTCCGGCGACGGCCGGTGCGGAGTAGCGTACCTCGAACTTGTAGTTCTCGGCTTCGATCGGCAGCGGCGGCAGACGCCCGTCCTTCTCCCCGATCTTGAGGGCCAGCGTGCGGCCTTCGGCCTTGACGTGCGGATCGTCGAGCACGGTCATCGGCGTGTTGAGCGGTGCGCCGATGACGCCGGCGTTGACGATCATCTCCACGGCATCGAGGCTGTTCATTTTGGCCAGCGCCTCGCCGATGCGTGCGATCAGCACGTCGCGGTTCGCGAGTCTTCCGGGATTGAACTGGTACGCAGGATCGGCGGCAAGATCGTCGAGCCCGAGCAGCGAGCAGATGCGGTTCCACTGACCGTCGCTCACGATGCCGAGAAAAATTTGCCGATCGTCCTTGCACGTGAAGAGATCGTAGATCGCTGGGCGAATCTCACCTCGCTGCACGCTCATCGGCAGGGGCGGCTTGCCGGTCAATTGCGAGGCGGACATGTGCTGCCCCACGAAGAACAGCGCCGTTTCGAAGAGCCCGCCCGTCACGTGCTGGCCGAGCCCGCTCTTCTCACGCTCGAGCAATGCGCTCAGTACGGCAATCACGGCGAAGCTCGCCGCACCGATGTCGACGACCGAGGCGCCCGCCCGCAACGGCTGACCGGGCAAGCCGGTCATGTAGGCGAGGCCGGCGGCCATCTGACCCGGCTCGTCCATCAGCGGGCGCGACTGATACGGCCCCGACAGATAGCCCTTGATGCTGCAGTAGACGAGCCGAGGAAACTCCTCATGCAGCGCCTTGTAGCCGAGGCCCAGTCGGTCCATCGTGCCGGGGGCCATGTTCTCGATCAGGACGTCCGCGGTGCCGATCAGCTTCTTCGCGATCGCGATGCCCTCGGGCGAATGCAGATCGATGACCACGGCGCGCTTGTTGCGGTTGAGGAAGAAGAAGGACCCGTTGCGTGCATTTCCCGGTCGGCTCGGGCCGCCTGCGCCGGGCGGCTCGACCTTGATTACGTCGGCCCCCATGTCGCCGAAGATGAGGCCGGCCGTTGGCCCGGCAACGATCTGGCCCATTTCGATGACACGCATCCCTTGCATCGGCAGTCGATTCATTCTTCCGTCTCTCCAGCGGCGCAGGAAGATGCTGCACCGTCTCCTCGTCACTCGAAAATGTCGTCGTCCAGGCGCGTGGTGGCACGCCTGATCGCGGTTTACGAGGCTCGATTCTAATCGCGCCGGAGGGCCCGTATCGCAATAAGGCCAGAAAGTGGACTTAGCTTGAGATCGAATAGGCAACAAGCTTCGCGCAAGCGCGCCTTTTTCAGGCGGGAATGCGCGACTTGTTCGGCTTTGAGCGTTGCCTCGCGCCAACTCGGTCGCGATGCCGTCGAATCGCGTGCAGGCGCCGCGTGAAGCAGTGTGATGCATCGCGCAGTTCGCGCTCGATTTCGCGGCATATCAGGCAAAGCTCCAAGCCGCGACGCGCGGGGCGTCCGAGCATCGCCGAAGCGCAACGAGGACATCGCGATGTGAACTCGACCACCATGGTTTTCCACCTTCCAATCGGGAACACCGGATGTGTCGCACACGTCGTGCCATGGCAACGGGGGTGCCACCCGGTCGGTCGGGCGTCGAGTCGACTGCAAACGCCCCGAGGGCGCATTAGTCGCGCGCGGCAGTCAATTCGGGACGGGGCGGATGAACGGGGGCGGCTTCGGCGGGTTGGACCGCGCCGATCTTCTGGGCGGAGAAGAGGCCCCATGCAAGTCCGGCGAGTGTAAGAAGCGGGCCGCCGACGCCGGTCAGCGCAGCGATCGTGCGCCCGGCGAACGAACTGCCGATGATGGCATTCGCCTGTTGCAGACCGGTGCGTGCGGAAGCGTCGAGGGGCAAGGCATCCAGCACCTTGCCGACCAAGCCTTTGTAGAGGATGTCGGGCATCGCTTCGGTAGCCGCCACGGTCGTCGATGTCGATGCCGGGTCGGTGGCGGGTCGATTCGCCGTCGTCGTGGCTGCAGTTTCGCTGTAGCGGGCGATGGCGAGGAGGGCTGCCGCCTCCGTGGGCTGGGGCGCAAGCGATTCGTCGCTCGGCCGGGCTGCCGAGGACACCGCCGCCACGGGCTCGTCGACATCGGCAATATCAAAACTGTGCACGTCGGCATCGTCGGGGCGAGCGTCTTCGATAATGCGCGTCTCCCAGATCGCGGTGCGGCC
>JBIKKL010000137.1:0-9453 GCA_044360365.1 Burkholderiales bacterium
ATCTGCAACGAAATCTCCTGTGATTTCCCCGAGCGCACGCTGAGCCTCCCGAAGCTCCTCTGCCAGCAACTCTACTTGATCCAGCAGGTCGAGCGCCTGTTTCAGGCTACCTCGGCATGCTCGTAGCGCTACGAGATGTCTAGTCCTCGCAGCAAAGGCTTCTTCGGCGCCTCCAGCACAATCGGCCACGAGCGCGCGGCGAAGATCCTCTCGCCCCTCGCCCGTGAGCGCGGATACCCAGACCTCGGTACCCTCTTCGCCGACCAAGGTGCGGGGCGAAAGGCCGACGAGGTCGATCTTGTTATGCACGCGCAGCCAACGAGCATGGCTTGGCAACTCCGACAACATCGACGCGTCAAGGGCGGCCTCACCGCTGCAATCCGAGACGACCACGACGACATCTGCCGTTCCAACCGCTTTTCGAGTACGCTCTATACCAAGCCTCTCGATCAGATCCGGTGTCACGCGAAGCCCGGCGGTATCGATGATCTCTATCGGTACCCCATCGATCTGGATGGGAGCGCGAACCAAGTCCCTCGTCGTACCGGGAAACGGGGACACGATCGCCACGTCGTCCATGCATAACATGTTGATTATGCTTGATTTCCCTGAGTTTGTCGGGCCAACCAATACGGCGCAGAGGCCTTCCTGCTGAACCCGACCGATTTCGCCAGCTCGCAGTGCTCCCTCGACGAGCGCAAGCAGCGCAGACATTCGATGTCGCACTGCAGCGTCCTGGAGGAAATCGATTCCTTCCTCCGGAAAATCGATCGACCCCTCGACGATCACCCTTAGCTGAGTCAATTCCGTTTGAAACGATTGGATCCGTCGGGAAAACTCCCCCCCGAGGGATCGCGCTGCGCTCCGCGCGGCCTGATCCGTCCGGGCCACGATCAAGTCCGCTACCGCCTCCGCCTGCGCCAGATCCATCTTTCCGTTCAGGAACGCCCGCTTCGTGAACTCCCCTGGCTGCGCAAGCCGGGCCCCGAAACTCAGGCAGCGAGCAAGTAATCTGCGCAGGACGACCGGCCCGCCATGACCGTGGATTTCCAGAACATCCTCGCCGGTATAGGAACGCGGGCCCGGAAAATACAACGCCAGACCTTCGTCGATCAGCTCGCCTGCATCGTCAGCAAAACGAACAAAGCCCGCCACCCTTGGCGATAGCGCTCGCCCCACCACCTTGATCAGTATGTCCGGAACACGCTCCCCGGAAACCCGGATCACTCCGACTCCGCCAACCCCCGGCGCGGTAGCGACGGCCGCAATGGTGTCAGCGTCGTCCATGGGCAGGCGCAGCCTGTTCCATGCGCCTTGTGATATGCCATTGCTGGGCGATCGAAAGGATGTTGTTTACCAGCCAGTAGAGCACAAGCCCAGCCGGGAAGAAGAAGAAGAAGATGCTGAACGCAATGGGCATGATCTTCATGATCTTTGCCTGAACAGGATCGGGGGGGACCGGATTGAGCCGCGTCTGGATGATCATGGTCGCCCCCATGAGGACGGGCAACACGTAGTACGGATCCGGTGCGGCCAGATCATGAATCCATCCGAAAAAGGGCGCCTGCCGCAACTCGAAACTCGCGAGCAATACCCAGTACAGTGCGATGAATACAGGAATCTGAACGAGGATGGGCAAGCATCCGCCAAGCGGATTGATCTTCTCGGTCTTGTAAAGCTCCATCATCGCCTGCTGCATGCGCTGACGGTCATCCCCGTACTGCTCCTTGAGACGCTGCATCTTCGGCGCCATGACCCGCATCTTCGCCATGGAACGGTAACTCGCCGCGGACAACGGGTAGAACAACAGCTTGATCATCACCGTGAGCACTATGATTGCAATGCCCCAGTTGCCTACCCATCCGTGGACCGTCTTCAACACCCAGAACAGCGGCGTAGCGATGATCGTGAGCCAACCGTAGTCGACCGTCAGATCCAACCCTGGCGCAATGGCGGCAAGCCTTTCCTGATCCTGCGGACCGGCATAGAGCATCACTTCCTGTGTAAATCCTCCACCCGTCCCGACGGCCAAAGGAACGATGATGCCTGCAGCGTATAAATTGTTGTCCAGCTTCCTCGTAAAAAACTCGCGGCTGGACGCGTCCGGCAAAACCCAGGCGCTTACGAAATAGTGCTGGACCAGTCCGATCCAGCCATCCTTCGCCGTCTTGCTCTGAAGCGTCTTGCCCTTCTCGATATCCGGAAAACCGAGCTTTTGGTACTTTTCGAGTTCCGTGAACGCCGCCACCCCGGTATAGGTCGGCATCATGACCGAGTCGCCCTCGGGCGGATCGCCGTCGCGGACCAGTTGATAGTATCCATATACGGCCTTCGCAGGCTCCGCGCCCTGACTCAATTCCTGACGCAAACGGACCGAATAACTGCCCCGCTCAAAGACGTAGGTCTTGTTTGCCTTGCCGCCGTGCGTCGTCGGCGCCTCCATGCGAACTTCAATGCTCTGTTGCCCATCGGACAACCGATACTCCCGCGACTCCACGCTAAACGGCGTGTTATGGTTCGGCAGACCGTCGCCGATCAGACCACTCTGAGCTACGTAGTGACGCTTCGAATCGCGCTCGAGGAGTACAAAGTTCTTGCTGGTATCCAGCACAGCCCGGTGCTGAAGCAGCTCGGCTCGCTTGATCGTCCCACCGACAGTATCAATCTCGACAGCAAGAACGTCCGTCGTCACACGAATCGTTTCGCCACTCGCCTGCTTCTGAGCAGGGGCCCCGGTAGTGGCAGCCGTGGGTACAGGTGCATCGAGCTTCTGGCTCGGTCCGGAAGGTACGTCAGTGGCTGCATTCTTCCCCTCGGCGCCCTTTTTCGTGGTCGCCGCCGATTCAGCCGCAGGCGGACGGGTCTCTCGCTGCCATGCCTCGAACAGCATGAACGCCGAAAAGAAGAAGATGACGGCCAGTATCAGTCGTTGCGTATCCATGATTGATCTCGCTCAAGGAACAGGATCGTGGCCGCCGCAGTGCCAAGGATGGCAGCGCGACAAACGCCGAAGCGTCAACCAGGTGCCCCGACCCAGCCCGTGACGGGCGATCGCCTCCTGTGCGTACTCCGAACATGACGGAAAAAATCGGCACCTGGGACCAAGCATCGGACTGATCGCATAGCGATATACACGAAGAAACCAAAGAGCGATGATCTTCATGGTCCTAGGTTTGCAGGAGCCGCTCCAGTTCCTGCCGTGCGGGCAAAAGACTGGGATCCTTATAGGGGTGGATCAACGAAACAAAGTAGTCGAAGGACGGCAAGTTGTTTCGTTGGAGCCTGAAGACTTCCCGGACAGTACGCTTTACTTGATTCCGGGATACTGCACTCGGGACGACTTGCTTCGCGACTCGCACCAGCACGCGGGCATAACCTTGGTCGTTCCCGATCCGCCTAACGACGAACCAACGACCCCGCGTCCGTGGTGCCGCGCGCAGAAGTTCTGCCCGCTTGTCGCTGGTGATTCGTGCCGTTCTGGGAAACCGGCACCGGGACTTCACACTGCCAAACGTGCCCGACCCTTGGCTCGTCGAGCACGTAAAACCGCACGACCACCGCGAGTCTTCAGGCGGGCTCGAAATCCGTGGGTACGCTGGCGACGCGTCTTGGACGGCTGATAGGTGCGCTTCATCGCGTCACTCCGAGTGTCAAAAAGCCCCGTATTAGACAGTGCAACAATGACGCGTGTCAATGCAGACCCATCTTCTCGAATCCACGAAACGACCCGCAGCATCCTGTCCGGTTTGTGGATAACTCACGCCGAAAGGCGCTAGAATCCCCAATCCCACGCTGTCGATCGGCCGTCCGAGCCGAGCGTTCCAAACGAGTATTCCGACGCAATCCATGAGCAGTTTCTGGCATTCCTGCCTCGATTATTTTCAGCGTGAGTTGACGCCCCAGGAATTCTCCGCCTGGATCAAGCCCATTCGTTTTGCACACAACGAGAGCAGCATTGTTCTTGAAGTGCCGAACCGGCTTGCATTGCGGTGGATCAAGGACACGTACCTTGGGCGCATCCAGCAGTTGGCCGACGAACACTTCGATACACCGACTTCCATCGCGATCGAGCTGTTGCCCCGACCCGCCGACCCAAATGCGAATACCGCCCGGGCGCAAACGCATGGTCAAGCAGTAACTACCCCCGCTTCGACCGCAGCATCCAGCGACGCGTCTCGCCTCAACGCAGCATATACGTTCGAGACATTCGTCACAGGCCGGGCGAATCAACTGGCTCGGGCCGCCGCAATCCAGGTCGCCGATAGTCCCGCATCGTCCTACAACCCACTTTTTATCTATGGTGGCGTCGGTCTCGGCAAGACCCACCTGGTGCACGCGATTGGCAATCTCGTTCGCGAACGCAGCCCTGGCGCGAAAATCCGCTATCTCCACGCCGAGCAGTACGTCTCAGATTTGGTGCGAGCAGTTCAGCATCGGTCCTTCGATCAGTTCAAGCGCTACTATCAATCGCTTGACCTCCTGCTCATCGACGACATCCAGTTCTTTGCCGACAAAGATCGCACCCAGGAAGAGTTTTTCTACACGTTCAACGCGCTGCTCGAATCGCGTCGCCAGATCGTAATCACATGCGACTCTTTCCCAAAGGAAATCGCCGGCATGGAAGACAGGCTCAAAACCCGCTTCGGCTGGGGATTGACCGTGGCCGTCGAACCCCCCGATCTGGAAATGCGGGTCGCAATCCTGCTGAAGAAAGCGGAGCTCGAGGGTATCGTCCTCGAGCAGACCGTAGCGTTTTTCATCGCCCAACAGGTCCCTTCCAATGTCCGTGAACTCGAAGGTGCGTTGAAACGGGTCCTCGCCTTTTGTCGTTTTTCCGGTCAACCTCTGCGTATCGACACCTGTAAAGAGGCGCTCCGCGACCTGATCGCAGTGCAAAGTCGACAGGTAACAATCGACAACATCCAACGTACGGTTGCCGAGTACTACAAGATCAAAGTATCGGAGATGTACTCGAAGAAGCGGAGCCGCACGATCGCGCGACCCCGTCAAATTGCCATGGCGCTGGCGAAGGAACTCACGCCGCTGAGCCTACCCGACATCGGCGAAGCATTCGGTGGCCGCGACCACACGACGGTCCTCCATGCGTGCCGAAAGGTTGCCGAGTTGCGCACGACCAACTCGGACATCACCCGAGATTTCAACTCGCTCCTACAGGTGTTGAGGAACTGATGACATCCTGGGAACGAATTGTGGATAACCGTAAAGATCGCTCAAGCGCGCCATTTCATTCACTTTTCATTCACAGGCCATACACGCGTTATCCGCACCGAGAATCACCCGCGTTACCATCAACTTTCATGAACTTACAGCGTTATCCCGCGTTAACGACCATGCTTACCACCATTATTAGTTTGGATAAGCAATGAAGCTATTAGAATGCTCGCGTGACGAACTCTTGATTCCCCTTCAAACAGTAAGCGGGATCGTAGAACGCCGCCATACCTTGCCAATTCTCTCGAACGTGTTGCTCGAGAAGACCGATGTTGGACTGTCACTCCTCGCAACGGACCTGGAGATCCAGATCTGCAGCCGATCGCAGGCGCCATCCTCTGCCGAGCCGATTACACTGACCACGTCCGCCCGCAAGCTTCAGGACATCCTGCGTGCCCTTCCGAACGACGCGAAGGTCTCGTTGGAAACCACTGCCAATCGGTTGCAGCTCAAGTCGGCGCGCAGCCGCTTCACACTGCAGACGCTTCCCCCGGAGGACTTTCCGCGCTTGGCCGCTGCTGCCGAGACGGTCGACGAAGTATCCATACCCCAAAGGGCGTTGCGTTCTTTGCTCATGCTCGTGCAGTATTCGATGGCGCAACAGGACATACGCTATTACCTGAACGGCCTGCTAATCTCCCTTGAAGGCAAGGAATTCCGGGTTGTCGCGACCGATGGTCACCGCCTGGCCTTTGCAAAAACCCTGCTCGATGAATCCCACGCGAAGCAGGAAGTCGTATTGCCCCGCAAGGCTGTCATCGAATTGTCCAAGCTGCTGCAGGACACCGATGACCCGATACGAATCGCCTTGCTCGGTAACCAGGTGAAGTTTGTTTTCGGCGACGTCGAACTCGTTACCAAGATCGTCGACGGAAAATTTCCGGACTATGGCCGCGTCATTCCGACAGGTCATCAGAACCTCATCACGGTCGAACGGGTTGTCTTGCTGCAAGCGCTGCAAAGGACGGCAATCCTCTCCAACGACAAATTCCGTGGCGTACGCTGGGTACTCACCGAAAACAACCTTCGAGTATCCTGCACCAATACCGAGCAGGAAGAGGCTCACGAAGAGCTTGAATTGCAGTACTCCGGTGCCGCCATCGATATCGGATTCAACGTCAACTATCTCCTCGACGTGCTCAATGCGCTCGGCGGCACGCATGTGCGTTGTGCTTTTGGGGATGCCAGCAGCAGCGTCTTGATGACCGACCCGACGCTAGACACCTTCAAATACGTCATCATGCCGATGCGCATCTGACGTCAGGCAGAGCAACTCTCTTCATGCAGAACGAAAGCGATGTACCTCGTCCGAGCGACGGGGGCGACTATGATGCCAAAAGCATCAAGATACTCAAAGGCCTCGAGGCCGTCCGCAAGCGTCCCGGCATGTACATCGGGGATACGCAGGATGGCACCGGTCTGCACCACATGGTTTTCGAGGTCGTCGATAATGCCGTGGACGAGGCGCTGGCAGGCTATTGCAACGAGATCCTTGTCACCATCCATTCGGACAACTCGATCAGTGTGGTAGACAATGGTCGCGGCATACCTACCGAAATCAAGGACGACGACGAACTGAAGCGCTCCGCTGCCGAGATCGTCATGACGGAGCTTCATGCTGGTGGCAAGTTCGACAGCAATTCATACAAGGTGTCCGGCGGCTTGCACGGTGTCGGCGTATCTGTCGTCAATGCGCTGTCGGACTGGTTGCGTCTGACCATCCGTCGGGACGGGCAGACATACTTTCTCGAGTTTCGTGAAGGTTTCGCTGTCGAGCCCCTGAAGGCCATCGGAAAGACCGAGAAGCGGGGTACGGAAGTTCATTTTCTCGCAAGCGCCGGGATTTTCGGGAATGTCGAGTTTCACTACGACATACTCGCGCGACGTCTTCGGGAGCTCTCATTTTTGAACGACGGGGTACGGATCCGACTCGTCGATCAACGGCATGCAAAGGAAGAAACATTTGCTTTCACCGGCGGAGTGCGCGGCTTCGTCGAGTTCATGAATCGAACCAAGACAGTTCTGCATCCGAACGTCTTTCATGCTCGCGGCGAGCGTGACGGAATCATCGTCGAGGCGGCGATGCAGTGGAACGACTCCTATCAGGAGTCCGTGCAGTGCTTTACCAACAATATCCCACAGCGCGATGGCGGGTCGCACCTGACGGGGTTGCGAGCTGCAATGACGCGCACGCTCAATCAGTACATCGAGGCGAACGAGTACGCCCGCAAGGCGAAGGTCGAGACCAGCGGGGACGACATGCGGGAGGGACTATGTGCAGTCCTGTCGGTCAAGGTCCCGGAGCCCAAGTTTTCGTCGCAAACGAAAGACAAGCTCGTTTCCTCCGAGGTTCGCCCGCCTGTCGAAGAGGTCATCGCCGAGAAGTTGTCCGAGTTTCTGCTCGAGCGCCCGAACGATGCCAAGATCATTGTCTCAAAGATCATCGAAGCCGCGCGCGCCCGCGAAGCCGCTCGCAAGGCGCGGGAATTGACGCGGCGAAAGGGCGTGCTCGATTCCTTTGGACTTCCGGGAAAGCTTGCAGACTGTCAGGAGAAGGATCCCTCGAAATGCGAGCTGTACATCGTCGAGGGCGACTCAGCGGGTGGGTCCGCTAAACAGGGCCGTGACCGCAGCTTTCAAGCCATACTGCCCCTGAAGGGAAAAATCCTGAACGTCGAGCGGGCCCGTTTCGATAAGCTGATTTCTTCGCAAGAGATAACAACACTGATCACCGTCCTCGGCGCCGGAATCGGCAAGGAAGAATACAATCCCGACAAGTTGCGTTATCACCGTGTCATCATCATGACGGATGCCGATGTCGACGGCTCCCACATCCGAACATTGCTCCTGACTTTTTTCTATCGACAAATGCCGGAGCTCGTGGAACGCGGTCACATCTATATTGCGCAACCGCCGCTTTTCAAAGTCAAGCACGGTCGTCAGGAGCGCTATCTCAAGGATCACCACGAACTGAAGGAATATCTTCTTCGCCTCGCGCTGGCCGACGCCGAACTCGTTCCACGCACCGACGGGATACCGATCGTGGGCGAGGCTCTGGAGAAGGTTGCTCGGGAATTCTTCCTTGCTGAAGCGGTGATCGAGCGTGTACGCAGGCTAATCGACGAAAAGGTCTTGTATGCGCTCCTGAAGGGTGTCGGAATCGACCTTTCGAACGAAGCGACTGCTGTTGGAAGCGCAAGTGATCTAGAGAGGGTTATCGCCGATCCAAGTTTGAAGATCTCGCCGCGCTACGACGAGGCTTCGGAACGTTGGGTCTTGCAGATCGCTCGCCTCCAACACGGGAATCAGCGACTGACGTCACTCGATTCGGATTTCCTTGTGAGCGGCGATTTCGAACAGATTTCGAAAACCGCCCAACTCGTTCACGGGCTTCTGGGCACCGGAGCGCTCGTTCGTCGGGGCGGTCACAGCCGTCCCGTCGAGGAATTCAAGGAGGCCCTCGACTGGCTGCTCGATGAGGTCAAGAATTCCGTGGGCATACAGCGGTACAAGGGCCTCGGTGAAATGAACCCGGAACAGTTGTGGGAGACGACGATGGACCCGAGCACCCGCCGACTTCTGAGAGCGCAGATCGAAGACAGCATTGCAGCGGATGAGATATTCACGACGCTGATGGGCGATATGGTCGAGCCGCGACGAGCCTTCATCGAAACCAACGCTTTGGGTGTGCGCAACCTCGATGTGTAGCCTTTTCTCCTTGAACCACAGCACCAAGAACCTATGAAACGCCCCACCATACCCTCTACGGGCCCACGTTTTGTCCGCCGTCGTTCACCGATCCATGGTTATGGGCTGTTCGCCCGCCGTTCCATACCGAAGGGCACGCGCCTGCTCGAATACAAAGGAGAACTGATCGACGCGGATCAAGCCGACGGTCGCTATCCGGAAATCGACACGCCGCCGCATACGTTTCTATTCGATGCTGACGATGACATGTACATCGACGGTGGCGTTGGTGGAAACTGGTCTCGCTTCATCAACCATTCGTGCAAGCCAAACTGCGAGGCTGTTCAGGAGGATCGTCGCATCTTCATCGAAACGATACGTGCGATCCGTCCCGGTGAAGAGCTGTTCTACGACTATTGCATCACCCTCGACGAACCGCACAATGCCCGCGCGAAGAAGAAGTGGATTTGCAGATGCGGCGCGCCGAACTGTCGCGGCCACATGCTCGGCAAGAAATGCTGACGTTCGAGCCGT
>JBIKKL010000138.1:0-9445 GCA_044360365.1 Burkholderiales bacterium
CATCGGAGGACTCGCCGTGCTCGCGCAACTGCAGTCGCAGGGGGTCGACCTGCCGGTCATTATGCTGACCGGCCACGGCACGGTCGACCTCTGCCGGCAGGCGTTCAAGTCCGGTGCCGCCGAATTCCTGGAGAAGCCGGTCGACGACCAGCGCCTGCTCGATACCCTCCAGAGTGCCATTCGCACCCACATTCAGACGCGCGTTCGAACGCGAGACGATGTCGATGCCCGCGCGCGATATGCGCAATTGTCGCCGCGCGAGCGTGAGGTCCTGGGCTTCATCGTGGCAGGGCTCACGAACAAGGAGATCGGCCGCGCCCTGCAGCTCTCGCCCCGCACGGTCGAGACGCATCGCGCGAATCTATTCGCCAAGCTCGAAACCGAGTCGCTCGCCCAGCTCATCCGACGCTATGCCGGTCTCGTGGAGAGCGACGGCAACACTGCGTAGTTCTACGGATGCCCAGGCGTAGCCGCGCGGATGCCGCGCAGGCTGCGCACCGCCTAGAGTTCGCATGCCGTCGCTGCCTGCCGGCACCGACGAAATCAGGGAGCTCATCATGCATCTAGTGTGCTGTATCGGAGATTCGTGCCATAAAAGCGCCGAGAATCGACGCCATACTTTGGCGGAAATCCTCGCCACGTGTCCAACCTGGCTGCGGTTTCCTTCGCGTCTGGCGCCGATTTCGACACTTGTACCACCCTTGGGATCGATGGTAGCGACTCGCACTTCTGCTACGAATCTCCGACACAGGACACTAGCTTCAGCAGCCATCATCCTCGCCGCATTCACCACCGCAAGCGTCGCCCAGTCCGTGCGCATGGAACGCACCGTAACCCTCGCGCTCGCAAATCAGATCGCCGCCGCGACTGTTTCCGCATGCAGCGAACGCGGCTACGCCGTCACCGCGACCGTCGTGGATCGCGCAGGCTCCGTGCGCGCCGTGCAGCGCGCGGACGCCGCCGGACCGCACACCCTTGCGGCCAGTCAGGCGAAGGCCTATACATCCGCGTCTGCCCGCAACACCACGCAGGCGATGATGGAATCCGCCCAGAAGAATCCGACCGCAGCGAACCTCGTCCACATCCCCGGCTTCCTTCTACTGGGTGGCGGCGTGCCGATTCGTTCCGGCAACGAGGTCATCGGCGCAGTGGGCGTCGGCGGGGCGCCGGGCGGCCACCTCGACGAACAGTGCGCCGTTGCCGCGCTCGACAACTTGACTGACGCGCTCAAGTAGCGCGCGGCAGGAGGAATACGACATGATTTCGCTGATTCGCATCGGATGCATTTCCCTCGCTTGCACCGTACTGCTGACGGTGGCGATTCCCGCATCCGCTCAGGTCCCGCCGACCGCAGGCGAGATCGAACGGTATATCGGCCTGCATGCCGCTGCGCACCGAGGCGACGTGCAGGCGATCGAGCGCCTGATCGCATCCGGGAAGGCCATCGATGTCGTCGATCGTCATGGACGCACCCCGCTGCACGTCGCGACGCATGCCCGCAAGCCCGAGGCCGTGCGTGCGCTCATGCGCGCAGGCGCCGATCACGCGCGGCTCGATCGCGATCGATACGATGCCGTCACGATCGCTGCCGTCGCCAACGACGACCAGACGCTGCGCATGCTTCTGGCCGAAGGTGCAAGCGCACGACTCGTCACCAGCCGCTACGACGGCACCGCGCTCATCGCGGCTGCGCATCTCGGTCATGACGGCGTCGTGCGTCAATTGATCGCAGCCAAGGCCCCGCTCGACCACGTCAACAACCTGCACTGGACCGCCGTCATCGAAGCCGTCGTCCTCGGCAATGGCGGCCCTGCCCATGTTGCGACGCTCCGAGCCCTCGTCGATGCCGGCGCGGATACCAATCGAGCAGACCGCAACGGCGTCACGCCGCTGCAGCACGCTCGGATGCGGGGCTATCGGGATATGGTCGAGATCCTCCAGCGGGCAGGTGCCAGGCCATGATGACGCCTAGACCGACACTGCCAGCGTCGGTTCATGCCGACGTCGTCCATCGACGACATGAGAACTTTGACCGCGCCGATTCGGGATGCACAACGTAACATCACAGCTCGCGACTGACACGCCGCACGCATGACCGCCAGTTCGGCTTCACCAAGTTCGCGATCAGACCCACGAAATCACCGGGAGTCATCAGTATGAAATCAACCTGCATCGCAGCAGGTCTTGGCCTTGCAATACTCGTCTCAGGCTGCGCCGATACGGGCGCCTTCGGCGGCGGGACGCGCTACGGCGAATCGACGCCGGTCGCTGCCCCGGTAGCCGATCGCCACGGACGAATCCTGGCCGTCGAGGTCGTCCAGGTCGACGATCAATATCGGCTCGGCGTCGGAACGGCCGTCGGCGCAGTCGCAGGCGCCATCCTCGGCCGGCAGATCGGAGGCGGTAGCGGCCGGAATGTCGCCACGGTCGCAGGTGCGGCCGCAGGCGCCGCCGCCGGCACCGTCGCCGAGAGCAAGATGAAGCGCCAGACCGCGCAACGTGTGCGCGTGCAGATGCAAACCGGCGGCGAAGTCAGCATCGTGCAACCGGTCGACAATCGTCTTCAACAAGGCATGAACGTCATCGTCCACGGCAGTGGAGAGACCGCTCGCGTGGTTCCTCGCTAGGCCGATTTCACGTGCGTCGCCTTTCGGGGCCGCACGCCTCGGGTCGAAACAATCACCCGGCTGCTTCGACCCGATCTTTTCCCGCACTCCCGCGTAGCGTTGCGGCAATGGCATCGAACCGGCCGGGCATCCATTCCTCGCTGTGATACGAAATCTGGAGTGAACCGATGCCGGGCCATCCGTGTCCGAGCGGAGGTTCCGCCAAACCGCAAGGCGGATTTCCGACAATCCAGATCAATGATGCACTGAACCAAATGAATCGCCTGGGCCGATATGCCACTTTCGCCACGATTGCGCTGATCGCTGGCGCGCTTCTCGGATGGTCGCCCTTGGTTCATGCGAACGATGCCGCCTTGTGGAAGGCCGCGAAAACGCCAGGGCATGTCGTCCTGATTCGGCATGCGCTGGCGCCCGGCACCGGCGACCCGCCCCACTTTCGAGTGGACGATTGCTCGACTCAGCGCAATCTCTCGCAGGAGGGGCGAGATCAGGCCCGGCACATCGGCAAACGCTTTCGGCAGCACGCCATCTCATCGGCAAACGTTCAAGCCAGTCAATGGTGCCGATGCCTCGACACGGCACGCCTTCTTGATTTGGGTCCGGTGCGCGCGAATCCTTTGCTCAACTCGTTCTTCGCCAACCGCGCCGACGCCACATCGCAGAACACGCGACTGCGCGCCTGGATTGCGGCGCAATCGACGGACGCACCGCTCATACTCGTCACCCATCAGGTCAACATCACCGAACTGACTGGCGTCTATCCGGGGTCCGGCGAAATCGTCGTGGCGAAGCGCCGATCCGACGGTGCGGTCGACGTGATCGGCACGATCAAGACCGAGTAAACCATCCGGCGCAATCTGCGACTTACGCCTCGCAGGCGGCGAGGAAGTTCCGTGCGCAGTCGACAACCGCCTGTTTCTGCTCATCCCCCCAGCTCGCGAGCGTCCGGTAGGGCAACGCCATGCGCGGATTGTTCGCGAGTTGCCGTTCGTTGCGCAGCAGGAATGCCCAGTAGAGATAGTTGAACGGACACGCACGCGGTCCGGATCGAAGCTTCACATCGTAAGCACACCCCCTGCAGTAGTCGGACATGCGTGCGATGTACGCACCCGATGCCGCATAGGGCTTCGAGGCCAGCAGACCGCCGTCCGCGTATGTCGCCATGCCATGGGTATTCGGCAATTCGACCCAATCGAAGGCATCGGCATAGACGGCGAGATACCAGGCTTCGATCTCTTCCGGGCGCACCCCTGCAAGAAGCGCAAAGTTGCCCGTGATCATCAGGCGCTGAATGTGATGAGCGTAGGCGTACTTTCTCGTCTGGCCGACGACTTCACTCACGCATCGCATACCGGTGCGCCCGGTCCAGTAGAAGTCGGGCAGCGGACGCTGCGCATCGAGTGCGTTGGTTCGAGCGTACTGCGGCATGTGGTACCAGTAGATCCCGCGCATGTACTCGCGCCAGCCGAGAATCTGGCGCACATAGCCTTCGACCGCATTGAGCGGCGCCTGACCGGTGCGATAACCGTCCTCGGCGCGCGCGCACACTTCGCGCGGCAGCAACAGCCCGAGGTTGAGTGCCGGCGCAAGGAGCGAATGGCACAACCACGGCGCGCCATGCTTCATGGCGTCCTGGTAGTCGCCGAACTGTGCCAGACCGGACGTCACGAAATGATCGAGTGCCGCGAGCGCATCGGTGCGCGTGACCGGCCATCCGAATGACTCGATGTCGCCGAAGTGATCGCCGAATCGATGCTCGACGAGTTCGATGACCTCGCGTGTAATGGGGTCTGGCGGGAATCGAATGCGCGACGGCACGCTCTCTGCGGCGGGCCAGGTCCGGCGGTTCTCGGCATCGAAGTTCCATCGCTCGCCGACAGGCGCCGATCCGTCCATCAGGATGCCCGTCTCGCGGCGCAGTTCCCGATAGAAGTATTCCATCCGATACGACTTGCGCCCATGAGCCCAGCGCGCGAAGCGGGCACGACTTGCAAAGAAGCGATCGTCTTCGACGATGTCGAGACGCAGATCCTGCAGGCCGCGCCATTCCTCGAATGCCTTGCGCACGCGCCACTCGCCGGGTTCGCAGACGATGACGCGATCGGGTCGATGGCGCTCGCAGGCCCGATCCAGTTCGCCCGCGAAGGAGCCCGTGTTCCCCTCATCGTCCAGTCGGACGTAGTCCACGGCGACCCCCTCTTCCGCCAGTTCACGGGCGAAGTGGCGCATGGCGGAGAGGATCAGTACGAGCTTCTGCTTGTGGTGACGAACGTAGGTGGCTTCCTGCACCACCTCGACCATGAGCACGACATCCTGCTGAACATCGATGTCGGCAAGCGAGGCAATGCCACGGGTCAGATGATCACCGAGAACGAGTCGCAGCGTACGCATCGAGAAGGCATCGTCGGCCGCAGTGATCGGAAGGCGACGGATCGATTCTCCGCCGCCGCTCTTCCGACGCGGAGCGATCAGTCCGTCAGGGGATCGAAGCCGGACTCGATACGTACCCCTTCACGCTTCATCCGTTCGAGGATGCGGATCGTAAATCCATCATCGGGCGTGCCGTTGCCGCGCAGCGTGTCGCCGATGAGGCCGTAGACGGTGTAACGGTCGCGCAGTTCGGCATTCGCAGCGACTTCGTCGAGCACCGGCTTGACATGCGTGTCGTCGAGCTGACCGTCGAGGAGCTGGGATACATTGAGTGTCATGGTCACCACCTCCGATCGCGAACCGGCCCGACCACGGGTTCGAGTCGTTTCGCGATGAATTCGCGAGCACGGAAGATGCGCGTTCTCACGGTGCCGATGGGGATCTGCAGCATCTGGGCGATTTCCTTGTACGGCTTGCCTTCGACCTCGTACAAGACCAGCGCCTCGGCGAGATCGGGCTGCAACCGCTTCATCGCCGCCTCGACCGTATCCGAGATCTGGCGGGCAAGGAGGCTGCGCTCGGGATCTTCGTGATCGCTTCCGACGGCGTCTTCAAAGTCGGGCGCGTCTTCGCTTGCCATGTCGTCGCGCAGCACGACATGCTTCTGCTGCCGGGTAACGAAATTGAAGGAAGTGTTGCGGGCGATCTGGTAGATCCAGGTGTAGAACGAACTCTCGCCCTTGAACGAAGGCAGGCCACGATAGGCCTTGATGAATACGTCCTGGACGACGTCTTCGACGTCGCTCGCGCGCTTGACCCAGCGGGTGACGTGACGTGCGACGCGCCGCTGATACTTCACCATCAGCGCTTCGAAGGCGCGCATGTCTCCTTCGCGAGCAAGACGCACCAGTTCACGGTCGGGATCGGCAGTAGTCATTGCCCGCGAAGGATACCGGGGGGCCGACTCCTGTGCAAACGCCGGCTCGGGAGCATCGGAACTGACCGCATTCATGAGGTGCCTTTCAGGGTTCGGCGTGAAACCGGGGCGCTTCGATCGGGTCAATGAAGCGCCGGAGCAACATTACGGGAAGAGTGACCCCCTTCAACGCCCCCGGTTTCAGCTTTCTGCCCGGAGATCGAATGACGTCGTCGCGCCCCCCCATGTTCGCCGAGCGGTATGTGATCGAATGTGACCGCTACGTGCTGTATCTGGGCAGCAGTCGGGTTCTGACGACCGATATCGTGGCCGTTCTCCTCGACACCCGCCTGCCGATGCTGATCACCCATGGCGATCCGGTTTCGGTACGACGCGAACTCGATGAAATGCGCGAAGTGCTTCGGGCCTCGCGCGCGCCGCATTATGAACAGGACTGGCTGCTGCTGGAGGGGCGCCCCGATATCACCTGGCTGAACCGCATCGTGGCGCAACCAGGCGCCCTCGCCGGCATCGAACAGGCCTTCACGATCGGCCACGGGACCTCGGCCCAGGACATCACTCGCCGCCTGCTGGAGCGCGTCGCACGCCGGCACTGATCGCTGCGCACCAATCACGTACGACACGCACCGCGTTCTGCACGGTGGTCTTGGCATTGGGGATCAGCCCGGGTAGTCTTGGACGGATGCACTGCCGTCGCTTGAAACGGCAGGCTACGCAAAGGCGTCGTGTCTGCACCGGATGCGAAACGACGTCGCCCGCGATACCCTTGGAGGAGAGACATTGAAGAATCGTCAAAGTACGGCGAGGTGGATCGTCGCAGGCGTGCTCATCGGCACAACCGTGGCCGCGAGCGCGCAGCAGGACTTTCCGAACCGCCCCATCCGCTTCATCACCCCGTACGCCCCGGGCGGCAGCACGAGCTACATGGCGCGCCTGATCGGACAGCACTACATGGAGCGCTGGGGACAGAACGTCATCGTCGACAATCGACCGGGCGGCAATACGATCATCGGCACGGAGACGCTTGCCAAGTCGCCTCCCGACGGCTACACGATCATGCTCGCCACCAGCACCCTGTCGATACTCTCCAGTCTGACGAAGACGCCCTACGATCCCATCAAGGACTTCGCCCCGATCGCAAGCATCGGCTATGCGCCGCAGGTCCTGGTGCTGTTCCCCGGCGTGCCGGCCAACACGGTGCAGGAACTCGTCGCGCTCGCGAAGGCCAAGCCCAACAGCCTCAACTTCGGTTCCTCGGGCGCCGGCGGGCCGACCCACCTCTCGGGAGAACTGTTCAATCTCATCGCAGGCGTGAAAACGCAGCACATCCCCTACAAGGGGGCAGGCCCGGTCATGAACGATCTGCTCGGCGGCCACGTACAGATGTTCTTCTCCGTGCCGGTCAACATCCTCGGACACGTAAAGAGCGGCAAGCTGAAGGCCGTGGCCGTCACCGGACCGAACCGGCTCTTGTCATTGCCCCAGATGCCGACGTTCGCCGAGGCGGGCATGCCCACCTTCGACGTCAAGACGTGGAACGGCGTCGTTGCGCCCGCTGCGACGCCGAAGGCCATCGTCGACAAGCTGGCGGGCGAGATCGGCGCGATGCTGCAGAAGCCGGACACCAAGGCGCAACTGGAGAAAGTCGGCGTCACGACGGAATACCGCAACCCCGAGCAGTTCGCGGCCATGATCAGGCACGATCAGGCGATGTACCTGAAGGTCATCAAGGCCAACAATATTCGCGTCGACTGACGCGGGCTCGTCGCGGACTGCCTCGGCCGCGGCCGAGGCAGTCCGCCGCTGCAATCGATCAGCGCGGGACGAGCGGCGCAAGTGCCGGCTGCAGCGAGCCAGCACGATCGAGCGCCCACCACGCCGTCACGGCGTCCTCCACCTGCGCCGGCGCAAGGATGCGCTGCGCGCAATCCCGGAACTTGTCCTTGAACTCCTGCTCCGACAGCGGATCGGCCGGCGCACCGTGCATGATCCGACGGTTGGTCTTCTTCGTGAGCCGTTCGCCGTTCCTGAGCGTGATCGTTACCGGGTTGTAAGTCGGCCCGTGCTCATACTCGGGATCCCAGTTGCTCATGACATTGACGAAAGTCTTCGCACGCGCCTCGCGGTACTCGGGACGATTCAGTTTCTCGTCCGTGAAGCTGTCGATGTCGATCTTTCCATCGACGAGCGCCGTCGCAATGTTGTAGTGGAGCGAGAACTTGCCCTGATAGCCTGCCGTGGGGCTCGGGTGCAGCAGGACATGCGATATCGCAGGCACGTTGTCGATATCCACACGGGCGATATCCGGCAGCTTGAGATCGTGCTCCTTCAGCAATGCGAGCAGCGAATCGAGCGCACCGTGGTTCGAACCGCAGCACGGATACTTCTTGATGACGATGGTCTCCTTGCTGTGCCATGTCTTGCCCAGATTCTTCGTCATCGCATCCGCGTCGTAGTTGCCCTCGCCGAGATAGGCATGCGCCCAGCCGACCCGGCTGTCCAGGAAGGCGTCGGTCGAGAGCCACCCTTGCTTCGCGAGCGATGCCGCCATGACCCCCGATCGACACGACATCCCGGCGTGCAGGGGTTTCGTGTAGCTGCCGAAGTTCTGCAGTATGCCGCTCGGCATGGAGCCCGCCAGACCAAACGCCATCAAGGTCTGCTGCGCGGTCAATCCCATCAGGCGCGACGCCACCGCCGTTGCGGCCAGCGTGCCGAAGGTTGCCGTAGAGTGAAAGCCGGTCAAGCCCTGGACGTTCTCGGCCCCCTTGTTCAAATGCACGGCCACTTCGAAGCCCAGCACATAGGCCGCAAGCACGTCGCGACCGGATTTCCCAAGCTGCTCGCCCACGGCCAGGGCAGTGGGCAGCAACGCCACGGACGGATGACCAAAGCCGCCCATGTCATCGTAATCGAGCGCATGGCCGAGCGTGCCGTTGGCGAGCGCCGCCAGATAGGGCGACGTCCGGCGCTTGTCGCCGATGATCGTGCAATCGCTCTTGCCGCCCTGCGCGTCGACGAAGTCGACAATCATCCTGCCATGAGGTTGAGCGGCCCCTGCCAGCGCCACACCCACGCAATCGAACGATGCCTCCCGAGCAGCCCGGTACGATTCGGGCGGAATGACGTCGAAACTGGTTTCGGCCACGAACTTCGCGATACGCTCTTCACAGATTCCCATGACGATCTCCTCCGGTAGGTGAAGGGCACTCTCCATTCTCGCGCGGACGAGCCGCCCTGCGGGTACATTAGGCGCGGCCCTCTGCCGTGTCAAACATCCGTGCGCCGCACCGTACCTGTAGTCGTCCCGCGACACCGCGTCGCGCTGCAGCGACGGCGGAATCACTGCGTTCGCGATGGTTCGGTCGCGCCTGTCGTGACACATTGCACCGTGATCGTTCCGACACTGAGGTCCTCCTTGGAAGCCCGCCCACCCCTGCCCCCATTTACCACCGACACCGCCGTGCAGAAGGTGCGCATGGCCGAGGACGCCTGGAACAGCCGCGATCCG
>JBIKKL010000139.1:0-9442 GCA_044360365.1 Burkholderiales bacterium
GATCCGTCCACGGCGATGTCCCGATCCTGATAATGCAGGACCATGATGACACCGTTCGAGCGATCCACGATCAGCCCCTGTTCGGTCGTATACGGATCACCCGACTTGCGCTGCCAGCCGATCTCCACGATCTCCACCTCGGCGGAGCGGCCGCGTACCCGCCGTCGATCGATGGCGCGTGCACGACGGCGCAACGCGCCGCGCACGCTGGCAAGCGTTTCTGCGTCGGTGATGATCTGTCCCGCACTCGCAAGCTTGACGAGCCGCGCAGCCACGTTGACGGCGCCGCCGAAAACGTCGGCATGCTCCAGGATCACCGGCCCGGTATGGAAGCCGACGCTCAGCGTGAGGTTCACACCGGCCTCCGTCGCAAAATACTCCATGCGCTGCTGCATCGCGATCGCAGCAGTTGTCGCCGTGCTCGAGTCCTTGAACAGACACAGGACTTCCTGGCCGACGGTCTTGATCACATCGCCGCGATGCTCGTAGACCTGCTGTTCCATGGCGACCAGCGCCCGGGTGATCACCGACAGGGCCCGGATGTCGCCCAGGGACTCGTACAACGGCTGGGTACCGACGATCTGCGCGAACACGACGGTGCGGACCGTATCGCGCACCGCGATCTGCGGCTGCGTCGGCACGTCGGACGCATCGGTTGTCAGTGGGTTGTCGGCCATGTGCGCATGAGGTGCTGGCCTACGCCTCCGCTTAAGCGCAGTTCGTGCACGTCCAGCATGCGAATGAGGTAATCGCGCGTATCGCGCGGATCGATGACGGCATGTGCGGTATACACGCCAGCCATGTCGTACGCCGTCGTGCCGCGACTCATCCTGGCGACAGCCTCGGCGAATTTCTCCGCGCCGTCCTCGGGACGAACGCCAAACACGACCGTCGCACCGAACTCCGGCTTCATGAACGAAACATCGGCCGTCGCCCATGCCGCGAGTTCATCGGCATTGCCGCCCGCACCCATGTTGGACACCGCGAGGCCGTAGCTCTTGCGCAGCACGAGGGCAATCTTCGGCACGGTTGTGAGACACATTGCATTCAGCCAGTTCATCACCTTGCCGGTCACCGCGAGGCGTTCGCCTTCCTTGCCGATCAGAAACCCGGGCTGATCCGCCATGAAAACGAGCGGCACATTGAAAGAGTCGCACAGCACCATGAAACTCACGACCTTGCGGCAGGCGTCTACGTCGATCGCGCCGCCCTTGAAGATCGGGTTGTTCGCGACGATGCCCACGGACTGGCCACCGAGGCGCGCCAGTCCGGTCAGGATGCCGCGGCCGAATCGGGGTTTCAATTCGAACAGACTGCCGACATCGACGATGCACTCGATCAGCTTGCGCACATCGTAGACCTTGTTGCCCGATTCCGGAAGGATTTCGAGGATTCGATCGGCATTTGCGCCGGACCCGGCCGTGACCGGTACCCGGGGCGGGGGCAACGTGTGGTTGCTCGGCAGATAGGACAGGAAACGCTTGATGGCCGCGATGGCTTCTTCGTCGGTGTCGACCGCGAGATCGACGATGCCGGAGACCCCGGTGTGGACCCGCCAACCGCCCAGTTCCTCGGGATCGACCTTCTCGTTGATGGCCATCGAGGTCAGCCGCGGACTGGAGACCGCCATGACCGCCCCCTTGCGCATCACGGTGAAATCCGACATCGAGGCATACCACGCCGACGAACCGTAGCAGTGCCCAAGGATGGCCGCGACCCATGGAGTTTCGCGCATGCGCAGATACTCGGTCGGATCATCCTTCGAGCCGATGCTGCCCGCCCCCATGACATCGGGCATGCGGGCGCCGGTCGATTCTCCGAGAAACACGATCGGGATGCCGCGCTTGCGCGCGGTCTGCTTCATGTGCTTCAGCTTCTTGATGTTGATGTTGGCGCTCGACGCGCCCTTGACGGTGAAGTCGTTGGAGACGATCGCCGCCTCGCGCCCTTCGATGCGACCGAAGCCGGCGACCTTGCCGTCGGCCGGGGTCGATTCCCGATCCTCGGGGCGGTTCGAAACGGCAAACATCCCCGATTCGAAGAACGAGCCGGGATCGAACAGCAGATCGATGCGTTCGCGGGCGTTCAGCAGCCCCTCGGCTCGTCGCGCCGCGAGCTTCTCCGGGCCGCCCATGCCGAGCGCCCATCGTCGGCGTCGCTCCAGTTCCTGCAGCTGATCCTCGAACGCCATGCGTACCTCCGATCGGTCCGGTCGTGGTTGGGTCGCTCTGGACCGGGCCTCAGTAGCTGGTCGGCCAATTGTGCAGGAGGTGGCGCCCGACGCCGTTGCTCATGCGCAACCGGTGCACTTCCAGCGCGCGGATGAGGTAGGCGCGCGTGTCGCGCGGATCGATGACCGTCTGGGCCTCGAACAGTTCGGCGAGCCCCCAGGCGCTGGTGTCCTGGGAAATTGCCTCGCGCACCTGCTCGCGCTTGGCGTCTTCGCCCTTGTCGCCTACGAGAACATTGGCGCCGACGGCTGCGTCCATGAATCCGAGATCGGCGGTCGGCCAGCAGACGAATTCGTCGCTGTTTCGTCCGCCGCCCATGTTGATGTACGCCTGACCGTAACTCTTGCGCATGATGATGGTGATCTTGGGCACCGTCACCAGGCTCATCGCGTTCATCCAGTTGATGACACGCCCGGAGGCTCCGCGCAACTCGCCTTCGAGGCCGATCAGGAAGCCCGGTACGTCCACGAGGAAGATGATCGGAATGTTGAACGAATCGCACAGCACCATGAAGCTCGTGACCTTGTTGCAGGCGTCGACGTCCAAGGCCCCGCCCTTGTACTGCGGATTGCTCGCGATGAAGCCCACGCTGCGCCCGCCGAGGCGCGCGAGCGACGTGGTGATCGAGCGCCCGAAGCGGGCCTTGATCTCGAACTGGCTGCCGACATCGACGATGGCATCGATGATCTTGCGCACGTCGTACACCTTGGTACGCGACTCGGGCAGGATGTCGAGGATCTTCTTCGATCCTTCGTCGGAACCTGCCGGGACCGGCAACTCGGGCGGCGGCGCCATGTGGTGGCTGGGCAGATAGGACAGGAAGCGCTTCACAGCGTCGAGCGCCTGTTCGTCGGTATCGACGACCATGTCGACCAGCCCGCTTTTCTCGGCGTGAACGCGCCAGCCTCCCAACTCTTCCGGCTCGATGGGCTTGTTGATCGCAAGCGAGGTGACGCGGGCGCTGGCGATCGCCATCGTCGAGCCCTTGCGCATGATGACGAAGTCCGACATCGCCGCGTACCACGTCGACGAGCCGTAGCAAGGCCCCATCAGGGTCGACACCCAGGGCGTCTCGCGCAGTCGCTGATATTCGGTCGGATCCTGCGCAACGATGGCGCGGCCCGCGGACCCCATGCGATCCGGCATGCGCGCCCCGCTCGATTCGCCGAGGAGCACCAGAGGCAGGCCGCGCTTGGTCGCGACCTGCTTCACATGCTTGATCTTCTTCATGTTGATCACGCTGGACGACGCCCCGAGGACGGTGAAGTCGTTCGAGACCAATCCGATTTCTCGGCCGTCGATCTTGGCGAATCCGGCCACCTTGCCGTCCGCCGGCGTACGGGCACGCATCTCGGGTCGATGCGAGGTGGCAAACATGCCGGATTCGGAAAAGCTTCCGGCATCGATCAGATAGTCGATTCTCTCGCGTGCGTTGAGCAGCCCCTCGGCTTTGCGCTTGGCGAGTTTCTCCGCGCCGCCCATCTGCAGCACCTTCTCCCGACGCTGCGCCAGGTCCTTCAAAGTTTCTTCGAATGCCATGTGTGTCCGCCCGTTGCTACTGGTTGCCATGGATGAGTCAGCGCTTGCGGTGCTCGCCGACCTTAACGATCTTCATCGTGTTCGTGCCGCCTGCCTTGCCGAAGGGCTCGCCAATCGTGAGCACGATGAGATCGCCATTTTGCACCGCACCGCGCTTGAGCAGCTCGTCCTCGGCCATATGCAAGGCCTTCTCGGGGTCAGGCGCCCCCTTGAACTTGATCGGATACACGCCTCGGAACAGCGTGACGCGCCGGCGGGTTTCCGTCACGGCGCTCAGTGCGTAAATCGGCACGTTACCTTGTAGCCGGGACATGTACTGCACCGTCTTTCCGCTCTGGGTCATCGCAGCGACCGCCTTGATGTGCAGCGAGTTGGCCGTAAACATCGTGGCGCGCCCGACGGCTTCCTCGACGTTGTGGGGCGGTCCGAGTCGCGGCCGTTCGCTCGACACGAACTCGTCGCTTTCGGCAGCCTCACACACGCGCGCCATGGCGCGTATGGTTTGAACCGGATATTTGCCGCGCGCCGTCTCGGCGGAGAGCATCACGGCGTCGGTACCGTCGAGCACGGCGTTCGCCACGTCGGACACTTCCGCCCGCGTCGGGCTTGCGTTGTTGATCATGGACTCCATCATCTGCGTGGCCGTGATGACGAGCTTGTTCTGATCGCGGCTCATGCGGATCATGCGCTTTTGCAGCGCCGGCACCGCGGCATCGCCCACTTCCACCGCCAGATCACCCCGGGCGACCATGATGGCATCCGACGCTGCAATGATTTCGTCCAGCGCCGTGATGGCCTCGGCACGCTCGATCTTCGCGACCAGCAGCGAACGGCCCCCGGCCTTGGTAAGCAGGTCCCGCGCCCACTGGATGTCGGAGCCGGACCGGGGAAACGAGATACCCAGGAAGTCGGCCTTCAGGCGGGCGGCCGTCTGGATATCTTCCATGTCCTTCTCGGTGAGCGCCGGGGCCGTGAGGCCGCCTCCCTTGCGATTGATCCCCTTGTTGTTCGAGAGCTCTCCGCCCTCCTCGACCACCGTGAAGATGCGCGTTCCCTTCACGTCGTGCACGTGCAGGACGATGGCGCCATCGTCGAGCAGCAGCGTGTCGCCGGGGCGCACATCGCGGGGCAGATTGGCGTAGTCCAGGCCGACCTTGGTCTGGTCGCCGAGCTTGCACTCGGCATCCAGGATGAACTTTGCACCGACTGCCAGAACGATCTTGTCCTTGTCGAACCGTCCGATGCGAATCTTCGGTCCCTGCAGATCAACCAGGACGCCGACGGCGCGTCCGGCCTTGCGGGCGAGCGAACGAACCAACTCGACGCGCTGCTGATGCTCGCGAGCAGTACCGTGCGAGAAGTTGAGGCGGACGACATCGAGCCCGGCTTCGATCATGTTGGCCAAGGTGGTCGGATCGCTCGATGCCGGCCCGAGGGTGGCGACGATTTTGGTGCGGCGAGGCATGCTGGACACTCCCTGGTCTGAACAGCTTATTGCAAATCGAAAAATGATCGGGATCGATGCGGCGGCGGGGCTGCCGACTTCGATCAGCCCTCGGCGCGCTCTTCCAGAATTGCTACGGCGGGCAGCTTCTTGCCTTCGAGAAACTCCAGGAATGCGCCCCCTCCGGTCGAGATGTACGACACCTGATCCGTGATCCCGAACTTGGATATCGCTGCAACGGTATCACCTCCGCCTGCGATCGAGTACCCACGCGAGGATGCGATTGCCCTGGCCACGGCTTCGGTGCCGGCGGCAAACTGGTCGAATTCGAACACGCCGACCGGGCCGTTCCAAACGATCGTGCCGGCGGCGGCGATGAGTTTTGCGTAGCTCGCCGAAGTCTGCGGGCCGATGTCGAGAATGAGGTCGTCGGCGGCGACCGCCTGCGCGTCCTTCTGTTCGGCCACTGCATCGGCCGAGAAAGCCTTTGCCACCAAGACATCGGAAGGCAGCGGAACGTCCGCCCCGCGCGCCTTCATTTTAGTCATGACCTTGCGGGCTTCATCCACGAGTTCCGGCTCCGCGAGGGACTTGCCGATCGCCATGCCAGCCGCCGCCATGAAGGTGTTCGCAATGCCGCCGCCGACGATCAGCTGATCGACCTTGTCCGCGAGCGAATCGAGGATGGTGAGTTTCGTGGACACCTTGGAGCCGGCCACGATGGCCATGAGTGGTCGCGCCGGGTTGCCCAAGGCCCGGCCGAGCGCATCCAGTTCCGCCGCCATCAGAGGGCCCGCGCATGCGGTCTTGGCGTACTTCGCGATGCCGTGCGTCGTCGCTTCCGCGCGGTGTGCCGTGCCGAACGCATCGTTGACGTAGATGTCGCAAAGTGCCGCCATCTTCCTGGCGAGATCGTCGCTATTCTTCTTCTCGCCCTTGTTGACGCGGCAATTCTCGAGCAGGACGACGTCGCCCGGGTTGACGTCGACGCCATCGATCCAGTTCGCGATGACGGGCACCTTGCGACCGAGCAGTTCGGACAATCGATCGGCCACGGGCTGGAGCGAATCGCCGGGCTTGAACTCGCCCTCGGTGGGACGACCGAGGTGGGACGTTAGCATGACCGCTGCGCCACCATCGAGCGCATGGCGTATGCCGCCGAGCGCGGCGCGAATGCGCGTGTCGTCGGCCACCCGTCCGGCGTCATCCTGGGGAACGTTGAAGTCGACCCGAATGAACACCCGCTTGCCCTTCAAGTCGAGATCGGTCATGCGTTTGAACTTCACGGCAATGTGCTCCTGAAAAAAGTTCGGCGACCGCAAAACGGTCGCCGAGGGCTATGCGATAAAACCAAGTCTGTGTGTCGTGGGCACCGTCACGCCGGGCTTACTTGGCGTTCATGAAGGCAACCGTCGTGTCGAGCATGCGGTTGCTGAAGCCCCACTCGTTGTCGTACCAGGACAGCACCTTCACGAGATTGCCCGAGACTTTCGTCAGCGTCGCATCGAAGATGCTGGACTCGGTGGTGTGATTGAAATCGATGGAAACGAGCGGCGCCTTGTTGTAACCCAACACGCCCTTGAGCGCGCCTTCGGAAGCTTCCTTGATGATCGCGTTGACCTCGTCCACACTCGTGCTGCGCGCAGCAACGAAGACGAGATCGACCACCGAGACGTTGATCGTCGGCACGCGAATCGCGAAGCCGTCGAGCTTGCCGTTCAGTTCCGGCAGCACGAGACCGACGGCGGCCGCTGCACCGGTCTTGGTTGGGATCATCGACTGGGTCGCCGAGCGGGCGCGACGCAGGTCCTCGTGATACACGTCGGTCAGTACCTGATCGTTGGTGTAGGAGTGAACGGTGGTCATCAGGCCGTTCACGATCCCGATCTTCTCGTGCAACACCTTGGCCACCGGTGCAAGGCAGTTCGTCGTGCAAGAGGCGTTGGAAATGACGGTGTGGCTCGCCTTCAGGGTATTGTGATTCACGCCATAGACGATGGTGCCGTCGACGTCGCTGCCGCCGGGCGCCGAGATCACGACCTTCTTGGCGCCGCCCTTCAGGTGGGCGCTCGCCTTGTCCTTGCTCGTGAACAGGCCCGTGCATTCGAGCACGACGTCGACGCCCAGGTCGCCCCAGGGCAGTTCAGCCGGGTTGCGCTTGGCAAGCACCTTGATCCGGTCGCCGTTGACGACCATCGAATCGCCGTCGACTTCCACCTTGCCGCTGAACTTGCCGTGTGCCGTGTCATGGCGCGTGAGGTGGGCGTTGGTGTCCGCGCTGCCCAAGTCGTTGATCGCTACGATTTCGATCGGATGCGACTTGTTGGACTCGTAGTGGGCGCGGAGGATGTTGCGGCCGATGCGGCCGTAACCGTTGATGGCGACGCGGATCGTCATGGGAAGCTCCAAGTGTGAGAAGGAACGACGAGCGGATTCTACCGCTATTACTGCACCGGGGAATCCGCAAGCCAGGCACCCGCCGCGATCATCTGCCGGGCAGTGATGCCGTCAGCTCGCGGGCACGGCGAGCAACTTCATCGACCGTCAGCCCGAAGTACTTGAATACGGCCGGCGCCGGGGCCGATTCGCCGAAGCGATCGATACCGACCACATCGCCGTCCAGCCCGACGTACTTGTACCAGGTATCCGTCACGCCGGCTTCGACGGCGATCCGCGGCACCCCGCGTGGCAAAACGGACTCTCGGTATGCGGCATCCTGGCGATCGAAGACGTTGGTGGAGGGCATCGATACGACCCGTGCCCCGATGCCCTGCCCGCCGAGAACTTCCCGAGCACCCATCGCAAGAGCGACTTCGGAGCCGGTTGCTATGATCACGACCGCGGGCCTTCCATCGGCGGCATCGGCGAGGATATAGCCGCCGCGCGCAATGTTTGCCAAGGCAGCTTCGCTGCGCGCCTGGAACGGGAGGTTCTGGCGACTGAGCAGCAGGCAACTCGGCCCATCGCTACGCTCCACCGCCGCAGCCCAGGCCACCGCGGTCTCCGAGGTATCGCAAGGACGCCATACGTCCATATTTGGAATCAGCCGCAGACTCGAAGCATGCTCGACCGGCTGATGTGTGGGCCCGTCTTCGCCGAGCCCCACGGAGTCGTGGGTGAACACATGCACGACGCGCTGGCGCATCAACGCGGCCATGCGCAGCGCATTGCGCGCGTAGTCGGAGAACACCAGGAACGTCGCGGTATAGGGCAGGACGCCGCCATGAAGCGCGAGCCCGTTGGCGATGGCGCACATGCCGAACTCGCGCACCCCGTAAAAGATGTAGTTGCCGCCGCCTGTCCGTCCGACGGGCTTCGAGCCCGACCAGAACGTCAGATTCGAGCCGGCCAGATCGGCGGAACCCCCCAGCAGCTCGGGAAGCACGGGGCCCAGGGCTTCGATCGCGTTCTGCGAGGCCTTGCGGGTCGCGATCGTCTCGGCCTTCTTCACCGTCGCCTCGATGATGGCCTGCTTGCGGCTCGTCCAGTCGGCAGGCAGTGCTCCACGCATGCGACGCGCGAACTCGCCGGCTTGGACGGGATGTGCCGCGGCGTACGCATCGAAACGCTGCTTCCATTCGGCCTCGTTGGTCGCGCCGGCCGGCCGCGCGTCCCATGCCTGATAAATGTCCGCCGGGATCTCGAACGGGGCATAAGGCCAGCCGATGTTTGCACGGGTGGCGGCGATCTCGTCCGGGCCCAGCGGCGCACCGTGCGCCGCACCGGTATTGGCCTTGTTGGGCGAGCCTTTCGCGATCACAGTCTTGCAGCAGATGAGTGTCGGCTTGTCCTTGCTCTGCTGGGCCGCACGCACGGCTTGATCGATCGCCGCGCTGTCGTGACCGTCGACGCCCGAGATGACGTTCCAGCCGTACGCTTCGAAACGCTTGGCCGTGTCGTCGGTGAACCAGCTGGTGATATGGCCCTTCTCGGAATCGATGGATATCGCGTTGTCATCGTACAGGGCGATGAGCTTGTTGAGCCCCAACGTGCCGGCAAGCGCACAGGCTTCGTGCGAGACACCTTCCATCATGCAGCCATCACCCAGAAAGACGTACGTGCGGTGGTCGACGATCTCGTGGCCAGGTCGATTGAACTCGGCGGCGAGCACCCGCTCCGCGATGGCCATCCCCACCGCGTTGCCGATGCCCTGGCCGAGCGGACCCGTCGTGGTCTCGACACCCGGGGTCACCCCGTACTCGGGATGGCCCGGGGTTTTCGAATGCAG
>JBIKKL010000140.1:0-9409 GCA_044360365.1 Burkholderiales bacterium
GAAGAAGCGGAAGAGATGGCGGATCGAATCGGCGTCATCGACAAGGGCCGCATCATGCTCGTCGAGCGCAAGGAAGACCTGATGCGCCAGCTCGGCCGCAAGCAGCTTACGCTGCAGCTTGCGCAACCGATCGACCACTTGCCTCCGGCGCTCGATCGCTATCACCTCGAAGTCGTCAACGGTGGCGCCGAACTCGTCTACAGCTACGACGACAAGGGCGAGCGCGGGAGCATCGCCGATCTGCTGCGGGATCTCGCCCGCGCGGGGATCGCCTTCCGTGACCTGCACACGACGCAAAGCTCGCTCGAAGAGATCTTCGTCGGGCTGGTCGGAGGCGCGAAGCAATGAACCGCCATGCCGTCCTTGCGATCTACCAGTTCGAAATGGCGCGCTGGAAGCGCACGATCATGCAGAGCGTGATCTCGCCGGTGCTGTCGACGTCGCTCTACTTCGTCGTCTTCGGCGCGGCCATCGGCAGCCACATCCCGAGCATCGACGGCGTGAGCTACGGCGCCTTTCTCGTCCCGGGTTTGATCATGCTCTCGGTGCTGACGCAAAGCGTATCGAACGCATCGTTCGGGATCTACTTCCCGCGGTTCACCGGTTCGATCTACGAGCTGCTCTCCGCCCCCGTCTCCTATGTCGAAGTGGTGCTGAGCTACGTGGGGGCGGCGGCGACGAAGTCCATCATCCTCGGCTTGATCATCATGGCGACGGCTGCGTTCTTCGTGCCGATGCGCATCGACCATCCCTTGTGGATGCTGCTGTTTCTGGTGCTGACGGCCATGACGTTCAGCCTGCTGGGCTTCATCATCGGCATCTGGGCCGACGGCTTCGAGCGACTGCAGCTCGTGCCGCTGCTCATCATCACGCCGCTTACGTTCCTGGGCGGCAGCTTCTATTCGATCAACATGCTGCCGCCGTTCTGGCGCACCGTATCGCTCTTCAATCCGGTGGTGTACCTGATCAGCGGCTTTCGCTGGAGCTTCTACGGTCAGGGCGACGTCGGCCTGGAGATCAGCCTGGCGATGACGTTCGGCTTTCTCGCCGTCTTCATCGGAATCGTCGCCTGGATTTTCAAGACGGGGTATCGGCTGAAGGCGTGAGGGGACGAAGGCGGCGGGCCACGCGGCGACAAAATCGCCCGCAAAGCCGCTACGCTGAAAGCTTGGCGTTCAGGCTTTTCACTACCTTCTGGCAGTTCTGGGACGAACTGTGCCTGGCGCAGTTTTCCGCGGCAAATTCGACCCTCAAGGCTTGACGTTAAGGGCCTTCACCACCTTCTGCCAGATCTGCACTTCGTTCTTCACCACGCTCGCCAACTCGGCAGGCGTGCTGCCGATGATATCCGCCCCCTGCGCCTCGACCATCCGCGCGAAATCCGGCCGCTGCAATCCACGCTTGGTCTCTGCGCTGACCCGCTCGATCAGCGCCATCGGTGTGCCGGCCGGCGCAAACATCCCGAACCATCCGACCACCTCATAGCCCGGCACGGTCTCCGCGACGGTCGGCAGATCCGGCAACAGCCGGCTACGCTGCGGTGTCGTGATCGCAATCGCACGCATGCGCCCCGCCTTGACCAGCGGCAAGGCCGAGATCGCTGCGCCAATGATCCAGTTGACGTCGCCATTGGCGACTGCCGGGTAGGCATCGGCCACACCCTTGAAGGGAACGCTGAGCATGTTGGTTTCGCTCAGCAACGGCAGAAGCGCCGCGCCCAGATGCGTGATGCTGCCGATGCCCGACGTTGCGTAGGTGACCGCACCTGGCTTGGCCTTAGCGAGGGTCACCAGTTCCTTGATCGACTTCACGGGAAACGACGGCGTGACCGCGACGAGATACGGCGTGGAAGTGAGATTGCTGACCGGCTGGAAGTCGCGCACCGGGTCGTAGTTCTGCTTCTTGTAGGCCGCGTTCGTGACGATGCCACTGCTGCAGATGAGGAACGTATAGCCGTCGGCGTTGGCCTTGGCGACGAGCTCGATGCCGATCGAGCCGCCCGCGCCGGTTCGATTGTCGACCACGAACGGCTGCTTGAAGACGCTATTGAGATGCTGCGCAACGGCACGCGCCGTCGTATCGACCCCGCCGCCGGCCGTCACGTTGACGACGATGCGCACCGGACGCTGGGGATAGGACTGCGCGAACGCTGAAAGCGTCGCCGTATTCAGGCCAATCGCAACGACGGTGCCTATCACGCGGGCGGCTTGCATTTCCTACTCCTCCGGCTTCGTAGACGTTGGAACAGGATCATAGCCGATCCACATCTTGAAATTCGGTGCCAGGCACGTGCCTGGCACCGAATTTTCGAACCTACGCGGCAGCGCGTTGGGGCGCGACCTGTGCGCGCGACGCAAGCAGCGACGCGGCATTGCCGTAAAGGATCTTCTGACGCTCGTCGTCGCTGATGCGCGCATCGCGCAGCGCCTTGAGCGTCCAGTCGCAGCCGAACTCGCTGCCGTCGGTGCCGCAGACGATGCGATTCGCTCCGTAGAGGTCCACGGCTGCCTCGATCGCCCGGGCACCGAATGAATTGCAGTCGACCAGCACCTTCGACCGGCGAAAGCGCGCGGAGGGCAATTCCTCCTGCGGGGTGTCGAGCAGGCAGCGGTGATCCATGCGCTCGATCTCGTAGGGGATGTTGCCGCCGAGATTGTGGACGACGACTGTCGCATCCGGATAGGGATCGAGGAAATCGGTCATGCACAACGTCACCATGACCGACGAGAGTGACGCCTGCATGTCCAGGGTGCCGTTGCGTCGGCGAGCATTGTCGACGTCGCTCGATACTTTCGGAAACGGATCCCCGGGGCGAGGCCCGTGATGGATGAAGACGATCCCGCGATTGCGATGCGCCACTGCCATCACCGGCCGCATGGCTTCGGCATCCTTGCTCGTGACGAACCCGTTGCCGGGCACCTGCGTGCCGACGATGCCGGGCAACTTCAGGGCACGCTCCAACTCCGCAGCGGCGACCTTCATGTCGACGAGAGGCAATGCCGCAAAAGCGGCGAACCGACCCGGGTGCTCCTGGCAAATGGCGGACAATCGATCGTTCACCATCCGGCACAGGGGTAGCGACACGTCGATCGGTTGCGATTCGATCCAGCAGAAGCCGCCGACGAGCGACAGCACGCTGGTGCTGACGCCCTGACGATCCATGCGACGCACGTGAAATGCGACGTCGTCGAACGCGGATGCGAGCGGTTCCTCGCCGACGCGCGTCTTCAATACCTCGTTCCCGTCTGCATTGCGGACGATTCGCGGCTCGCGCGTACGCTCTCGCAGCGCGGTGGTCAGTTCGGCAGGTCTCCAGTGGGCATGGACGTCGATCATGGGGGTGTCTCCTCTCAAGGGCGCTGCGGCGGATTGCTGCGATCGGGGTGAGCGCGCAAGACGATCCGGCGGATTTCGACCGGTGCCAGTTTCCTTGCACGGACCAATACTAATGCGACCACTGCGCAATCGGAATAGGTCCGAACGACCCTGATGTGAAAACAGGAGATGCGCCTTTCCCGCCGACACGGACGGCACGCAGCGGCAGGCCGAACCGGAATCGGCGTCGCGGATCCAGGTAGTCGCATTTCCGAATCGGGCAAGGACTACAATGCAATGGACACAATTCGAATCGCCATCGAAGGAGGAGGCATTCGTGATCGACCGAGCCACACGCCCTTGCGCTGAACCGCAGCCGCTTGCCCGAAAAATCGACGTTGCGACGCACATAAGATCCCACAGCTGCGTACCATCGAGCGCTCGCTACCCGAGCCGCCCCTCTCGCACGAAACGAAGCATCCTCGTCGGTATTGCGTCGATCGCGTGTGCAATCGAGGCCCCGATGGAAAGTCGCGCCGCGGACGCACCGTATCCCACCCGCCCCGTACGCGTCGTCGTCCCCGCCCCGCCCGGCGGTACCGCGGATCTCGTCGCACGAGTGCTTGCGCCGAAGCTCGCCGAGCAGATGAATCAAAGTTTCGTCGTCGACAATCGCGGCGGCGCCGGCGGTGTCGTCGCCGCGGAACTCGTCGCTGCCGCCTCTCCCGACGGCTACACGCTGGCCAGTATCTATACGTCGTTCACGACCAACGTGGCCCTGCGCAAGAAGCCGTCGTACGACCCGATCGCAGGCTACAGCTACGTCTCGATGGTGATGTGGTCGCCCCTCGTGTTGGTCACGAACCCCGGCGTGCCGGCGAATTCGGTGAAGGAACTGATCGCGTTATCGAAGTCACGCGACTTGCACTATGCCTCGGCGGGCAACGGCACCGGCGGGCACATGTGCGGCGAACTATTCAAATCGCTGACCGGGGCCCGTGCCGTGCACGTGCCGTACAAAGGTGCGGCGCTCGGCACGAACGATGTGGTCGCCGGCGCAGTGCAGTATGCATTCGTCGGCCCGATCACCGCTCTCGGACTCGTGAAGGCCGGCAAGCTGAGGATGCTTGCCGTCACCAGTCTGAAACGCAATCCCGCCTTTCCCGACATCCCGTCGGTCGACGAACAAACCGGCACGGGCTACGAGGTGGTCAACTGGTTCGGCATCGCCGGTCCGGCGAATCTCCCCAAGTCCATCGTGACGCGCCTCAACGGCGAGATCGGCACGGCACTGCAGTCCCCGGAGGTGCGCAAGCGCCTCGGCGGCGACGGCGCGCAGATCATCGGCAATACGCCCGAGTACTTTGCCCAGTTCATCAAGCGCGATCTGGAGAAGTGGCGCGGCGTCGTCACCAAGGCTGGCATCACGCTCGACTGAGCGGCCTGAGCGCATGTCCACGTTCGCGCCTGAGCGTCGCATGGAGAAATCGTGGTCTGTCCCCGATGCCTATTCGACGGCATCGCGAACGGGGCGAAACCACTGGCCATGGAACGCGGCGCAGAGAACCAAGCCAAGCCCAGCGACGATCGCGCAACCGACGACGAATCGATCGACGCGGGAGGCATGCCGAGTTCGTCGAGGCCACCCGACCGTTATCGCTTTGCGCCGCTGCGTGAATCGGCGTTGCGACGTTCGAACGACCTAAACGATATCGCGCCAGTACCGATCCACCCGACGTTGGATGTCATGGATCAGCGCCGGGTTGAGTTCGGGCTCGAACAAATGCCGATAACGGCCCTGCCGTTGGAGGTAGGCCTCGACCGGCAATCGCGGCCGCGGTACCCGGGTATGGACGACATGACCGTCGATGTATTCCTTGAGCGGCCAGATTCCGGTGCTTACGGCGAGCCGACCGATCTCCAGTGTTTCGCTCGGATCGAAGTCCCATCCCGTCGGACACGGCGCCAGCGCGAGAATGAGTCGAGGCCCCTTCATACCCGCCGCACGCTGGATCTTGCGAGCCAGATCGAGCGGTTCGGCGCCGATCACCGTGGCGACGTAGCTCGGTTGGTGCGCGGCCCAGATCGCGAAGAGGTCCTTCTTCTCGCCGGCGAAGCCTTCGGCGCCGGGACTCGTAGGCGTGCGGGCACCATGCGGCGTGGCTGCGGAGAACTGCTGCCCGGTGTTGCCGTAACCCTCGTTGTCGTAGCAGATGTAGATGAAATCGAGGCCGCGCTCGATGGCCGCCGATGTCGCGGACAATCCCATGCCGTACGCCGAGCCGTCGCCGCTCAGGACGATCGCGGTGAGGTCGTCGTCGTCGCTCAGGCGACCGGTGGCCTTGCGTATGTCGAGTGCATCACGGACTCCTTGCGCCCCCGCCGGCGCCGATGCCATCGATGTGTAGAGCCACGAGCCGCGAAACGGCGTGAAGGGATAATTGGCCAGCAGCGTCATGCAGCCGGCGGCATTGACGACCACCGTCCTGCGCCCCAGCACGTCGAGCGCTTCATGGAGCGCTTCGAGTCCGCCGCAGCCCGCACACATCGCGGTCCCCGGCGCAAGGACGTGATCGCGCGGCATGTCCTTCAGGCGCTTCAACGTGCTCTCGCTCATGTCAGCCCCTCATGCAGCTTCCCCGCACCGGCGATTGCCTGCAGCTTGCGCAACTCACGCAACTCCGATGCGGTGAAGAGGAGTCGGGGCGCGGGGACACACCCGGTCTGCGCTGCGGTCGTCGCCGTCTGTGCCATGGCGACGAACTCGTCCTCTGCGATGTCGCGCCCGCCGAGCCCGCCGATGAAACTCGCGAGCATCGGCATCTGCGCGTGTCCGATCAGCGCCCCTGCCAGTTCCGCGTGCAGCACGCCGCCGCTGCCCATCGAGAGGTTCTGATCCACTACCGCGACGGCACGCTTGCCGCGTAGCGCATCGCGCAGGGCGGCATCAGGATAGGGGCGCAGCAAACGAGGCCGCACGACGCCGACGCGAATGCCGCGCTCGCGCATCCGGTCGACCGCATGCTTCGCTTTCGCAACGAAGGCGCCGATCATGAAGAACACGACCTCGGCATCCTCGGCACGATAGGTTTCCACGGCGCTGTAGCTGCGCCCGAAAGTGCTTGCGAACTCCGCGGTGATTTCGTCGAAGACACCGAGCGCCTCGCGCTGCGCGAGATGCACCTGATACCGAAAATACGAATACGGCGATCCGCCGAGAACCGCGACGACTTGACTGATGGGACGGCTCGCGCTGAAGCCCCCCTGCTGTGGGTCGAATTCCGGAAGGAAGGACTTCGCCGCATCTGCATCGGGCAACTCGACCGGTTCGCGCGTAAACGATAGAAGAAAGCCATCCTGATTCACGAGCACCGGCAGGCGTACCCGAGGATGCTCGCCCAATCGGTAGGCGATGAGCACGGCATCCAGGACTTCCTGGCAGGTGGCGCAATGAATCTGGATGAAGCCGGCATCCCGAGTCGCGAGCACGTCGGTATGGTCGGGTTCCAGCGTGATCGGGGAAGCGAGCGCGCGCGACACGTTGACCAGAACGAAAGGCGCGCGCCAACCGGGCACAGCGAACACCATCTCCATGGCATACAGCAGCCCCTGGCTCGAGGTCGCCGTAAAGACGCGCACGCCGCTCGCAGCGGCGGCAGCTGCACCGGTGAGCATCGAATGCTCGGATTCGTAGGTGGTCATGCGTGCGCCGATCACGCCGCTCGCGATCCAGTCTGCGATCGTTTCGATGATTTCGGTCTGCGGCGTGATCGGAAAGGCCGGCACGTAATCGACCTTGGCGAGTCGCGCACCCCAGGCAGCGGCCGCGTTCCCCGTGAGCAGTACGCGACTCATGCGCCGCTCCGGGCGGGCTGCGCATCGGACTCGGCCACCTGCCTGATCGCATGCGGCGGACACGCCATCACGCAGATCATGCAGCCCTTGCAGTGATCGTAGTCGATGATCGGCCGGCGATCCTCGGCGACGCGAATCGCGCTGTCCGGACACAGGGTGCTGCATATCCACGAGCAGCGATTGCAGAGCGTATCGTCGATGACCGGCCGGAAGCTGCGCCATGTCCCGGTATTCGCCTGCACACTGGTTGCCGGTTCGAAGATGTCCGGTGCCGAGAGATCAGCATCTTCGGCTTCGAGAACCACCCAGTCCGGATCGCCTGGATGATCGGGAAACGCATCCTTCGGCTGCGGTTCGACGCAGCCCGCATGCGCTGCCAGGGCGTCGTAGGCGCCGAGCCCATGGGCAAGGGAACGCTGATTCGATTCGTCGCTTCGGTTTGCACCGTGCGCGCTGATCGCCTGCGCCAGGGCCTCGCGTCCGACCACGCCGAGCAGGCGCGCGGCCGCACCCGCGCACGCCGGACTCACGATCGAGGCACCCGCACCGACGGGCAGGGATGCACCGGGAGGCCACGTTACGATCCGACCGGGGAAGGCGAGCCGCTCGCGCAACGATGCCTCGGACTCGGACGTGTTGACGAAGAGGGTCGAGCGCGCCGACACCCCTTGCATCACGCCCGCCGCGGCGATGCCGATTAGAGTCGGATCGGCCACAACCACGAGATCGGGCCGGACAATGGCCCCGCGCTCGACGATTACGTGGCTTGCGGCGCGTACATATGCGGCCATCGGTGCACCGCGCCGCTCGGCGCCATAGCGCGGGGCATCCTGCACTTCGCAGCCGCTCGCGAACAACGCATCGCCGAGCAGGTTCGCCGCGGACTTCATGCCCTGTCCGCCGCGGCCATGGAAACGGATGCGAAGCATCGCTGACCTATCGAGTCAGAAGATCGAAAACCGCCGCGTGTGCATCGCGGCTTCGACCCGCTCGTTCGCCATCTTGAAAGCCGCCTCTCGCGGCGCGATGCCTGCGGCCTTGGCGCGCTCCAGGGTTTGCGTGGTGTTCGCACCGACCCGTTCGGCGATTGCGTCGAAGGCGGCCTTGAAGGTCGCCCCGCGATACTCCATGGCCGCGCAGATCACGCCGCCCGCGTTCGCGATGAAGTCCGGCACGACGATCACGCCGCGCTCGTGCAGCCGACGCTCGGCCCCGACACTGAACGGGATGTTCGCCCCCTGCAGCACCAGGCGCGTCTGCAGGCGCTCGACGTTGTCTTCGCGAATCACATCGGGGCGCGCGGCCGGGATCCAGAGGTCGCACTCGACGTCGATGATGGCATCGGCATTGCGCTTGTCGCCGCCCGCATGGTCGAGCACGCTCTTGCCCGCATGCTTGTCGCGCATGAGTGCGGCGACGTCGAGGCCGCGCGGATCGACGACCGTCCCGCGTGTATCCGACGCCGCCACGAGCAATGCCCCCTGCTCGACGAAGAAGCGCGCCGCATGCTGACCGACGGCGCCGAAGCCCTGGATCGCGATGCGCGCGCCCTTCAGGGACAGGCCACAGAACGGCATCGCGGCGATGCCCGAATGATAGAGCCCCCAGCCGGTCGCCCCGACCTCGTCCAGCGGAATCCCGCCCAGTGCTGCAGGCAGCCCGACCGAACGACCGATCTCGTCCTTGACCCAGGCCATGCAGGTCTCGTCGGTGCCCATGTCGGGACCGAAGATGTAGTCGTGCTCGTTGCGCAGGGCATGCGCAAACGCCCTGATGAGCTGCTGCTTCTGCTCGCCCGGCATGCGCGGATCGCCGACCAGCACCGACTTGCCGCCGCCATGCGGCAAACCCGCCGCCGCATTCTTCAGCGTCATCGCCCGGGCGAGACGAAAGCATTCCTCGAGGCTTACGTCCGGCGCCATGCGCAAGCCGCCGATGGCGGGGCCGCGCGCGACGTTGTCGATGACGAGGATGCCTTTGAGACCGAGCCCCGGTTCGTATACGTGGATGATCCTGGCGGGACCCAGCGGGTCGCCGAAACGAAATGCGTCTTCCATGGGTCCTCCGACCTTCGATGATGCGACCGCGGGAATCCCGTACAACGAGGAGCGCGCGCCCGCAGTGGACTACTCTTTGCCTGTGGTCATTTCCGGCTCGGCCCCCTTGGGCAGATCGAACCGGAATACCCAGTCGCGCCGCACGCCGCTTTTGATCGCGATGGTCTGGCTCAAGGTCACGT
>JBIKKL010000026.1:0-17290 GCA_044360365.1 Burkholderiales bacterium
CGAGCAGACCGGACCAGCTGTTGGGCTTGTAGTTCGGCAGACCAGCTTCGGCGAAGGTCGGGATGTCGGGCAGTGCGGAGTTGCGTTGTTCTCCGGTGATGGCGAGCGCGCGAGCACGCTTGGACTTGATCAGCGGCGCGAGATTGACTGCTGCGTTGAGGTACACCTCGATCTCGCCTCCCATGAAGGCGGTGATCTGCGGGCCGGAACCCTTGTACGGGATGCGCGTCATTTCGATCCCGGCTTCGAGTCGAAACAGCTCGACGGCGAGGTGCGTGATGCTGCCGCTGCCCGAGGTGCCGTAGTTGAGTTCGCCGGGGCGCTTCTTCGCGAGCGCGATGAACTCCTTCAGATTCCTGACCGGCAGCGAGGGGTGCACACCGAGCACTTGTTCGCTGCGTCCTATCGTGGAGATCGGCGTGAAATCCTTGAACGGATCGTACGGGGTCTTCAGCAGCTGCGGCACGATGACGTGGGTCGTCGTGACGACGAGGAGGGTGTAACCGTCCGGAGCCGACTTGGCGACGTGATCCGAACCGATCAAGGTGTTGCCGCCGCCGCGATTGTCGACCAGCACTTGCTTGCCCCAGGCGTCCATCAGCGGGGCTGCGACGAACTGGGCGTAGACGCTGGTACTGCCGCCCGGCGGATAGGGGCTGACGATGCGGATCGCCTTGGCGGGGTAGCTCTGCTGGGCCGCACCGGGGAAGGCAGAAAACGCGCATGCGATCATCAAGGCAGCACGGGTACCGGATAGCAGGGTGTTCATGGGATCTCCTCCGTCGATGGAAAGAACTGCCGTGTCGTGCACCACGCAGGTGCCGCATGGTCGAGTGTGGGGTTCGCGTCTTCGTACTTTAGTCCATTTTCGCGGCAGGGGTGAGTTCAGCGAGTCAGGAGTGCAGATGGTGAACTCGGCGAGCGTTCAAGCGGAGCGTGGGTCGGGTCGATATCTGCGTCTCGCTTCCCGCATGGCGAAGGTCGCTTCGCACGGTGTGCGGCGACACGGGTACCTATTGGGGGCCATCGGATGAAGTTGTTGTTTGGCGTGTTGCTTTTTCTCGTGGCCGAGGTGTCGCTGGCAGCCCAGCGGCTCGCGACAGAATCCTTCGATATCTCAATCGAAGTGCGCTGTCCCGAGGGGGTGGTCGGTTGCGACGATGTCCTCTACGTCGGCACGCATCGAAAAAGTGGTCGCGCGATTCGGTTGAAGGGACGGGAACTGCATACGCGCTGCGCAGACGGCGTCACTCCGTGCCGATTCTTGGGGTATGCCTTCGACAACGGCAACGCACGCTATAGGGTGTCCGAAGATGGGGTGCTGAGCGTGCACCAGGGCGACAGGATCCTGGTTCAGGAGCGTGGCGTATGGCAGTGAGCACCATGAACTATATCCCGCATCCCGAAGCAGCTTCGACGGCATCGGTCTCGCTCGGGCGACCCAAGATCACGGCCGGTGTCTGGTGGATCCTATGGGCCGCATTGCTGTTCTGGGCATCGCACGCACTGGCTACGGCGTGGCCGTATGTGGGCCTCATGCCCCAGTGGCTGCTGCTCGTCGCGGTACCGGGCGTCGTGTTCCGAACCTTCGATCTGGTCCTGCTGCAGGCCGCAAAGCGTCGCGTCGGTGGATGGCGCAGGCTGCTGCTGCGCATCGCGGCGCTTGGGGTCGGCGTGCCGGCGGCGCTGGCAGGGTGGGGTGCGCTGGATGCGATCAGCATGCACCGCTTCGAACGCGCGATGGCCCCGCTCGTCGCAAGTCTGCACGCGAAGCTGCCGACTGCGTGTCCTCCCGAATCCGGCTACCCGCTGGGCCCGGATGTCGTCGCGTACCTCGACGGTTCGTCGGCCGTGCGTGCGAACGCCGAGCTGCATTACGACGCCAAGCGGTTCGTCCTGACGTTCCAGGGGCGTTCGATGGACATCGACGGCAGCACCATGTTCTACGATTCGATCGCCCGTGTCTGGCGCAAGATTCACAACGACAACCTCGGTCGCACCGGCGAGCTGACGGCGCTCGAGCAAGGACTGACGGCCTGCCGCTTCCGACTACCGTGACCCGCACCCCAACCCTGGGTTACAACCCTGGGTCCAACCCAGGGTTGTAACCCAGGGTTGGGGTGGCTGGACTTGCCCCGGCAACGCGTGCACAGTCCGGGTTTCGCCAACCGCCAACCCTAGGAGGTCGCGTCGAATGACGATCGAGTTCTATACCTGGAATACGCCCAACGGCCGCAAGATCAGCGTGGCCCTGGAAGAGATGGGTTTGCCTTACAACGTGCATCCGGTGAACATCGGCAAGAACGAGCAGTTTGCGCCGGACTTCCTCAAGATCAGCCCCAACAACCGCATTCCCGCGATCGTCGATACCGAAGGGCCCGATGGGCAGCCGATCAGCGTCTTCGAATCCGGCGCGATCCTGATCTATCTCGCGGAGAAGACGGGCAAGTTCCTGCCGCAGGATGCGCGCAGGAAGGTGGCTGTGCTCGAGTGGCTCATGTGGCAGATGGGCGGTTTCGGACCCATGCCCGGGCAGGTGCATCACTTCCTCGGCGTGACGGATGCCAACGACCAGCGCTACGGCCTGGAGCGCTACACGAAGGAGACGCGACGGCTCTACGGAGTGCTGGATCGCCGCCTCGCGGGACGCGACTACGTCGCCGACGATTGCTCCATCGCCGATTTCGCGATTCTCGGCTGGGCATGGCGACACGAGCGCCACAAGGTCGATCTCGCCGAGTTCCCGAATGTGAAGGCGTGGTACGAGCGCTGCATGGCGCGTCCGGCGACGAAGAAGGGATTCGAGGTCGCGATTTCCTAGGACGATTCCTACCCAGGTCGGGGATGAACGAACACTGCGCCGGTCATCGACGAGATGCACCGGTGCATCTCGACCGAGCAACGACTACTTGCGTCGAATCAGCAAGCCGCCCGCGACGAGCATGAGCGAGTTGGCGAAGAACACGCCCATGACGCCGATCGCCGTGCCAAGCGCACCGAACGCCAGCGGCGTGACGATGTGGGTGAAGTTGTTGAGCGTCGCGCGCAATCCGATGGCTTCACCGGAACGTCCGGTCGGTGCACGTTCGTAGATGAGCTGGAGCGTGAGCGGCTGACCGCAGCCCATGCCCAGACCCAGAATGAAGCACACGATGCACAGAAGGTACATCTGATCGATGAACGGCACGGCCAGATAGGTCGTCGCCGCCACGAACAGCGAACTGAGCAATATCTTCTCGGGGCCGAAGCGCGCGACGATCGCCGGCATCCAGATTCGAACAACGAAGGACGCTGCTGCGAAGACACCCAGCACGATCCCGATCTGCGAAGCGGTCAGGTTGATGTGATGGCCGTAGATCGGCATGTAGAACTGAAAGAGATCGATCCCGGTAAGGAGCACCGCGCCGGTGAGGAGTGCCTTGCGCAGCGGCCGGTTGTCCTTCAGCAGGCTGAAGGATCCTGCGGCGCTCCCATCTTCGGAAGTCTGCTTGCCCTTGCCCGATGCGGCGCCGGCGGGTTTGGAGAGATGTTTGGCGTGCATCATGATCGCCGCGGTGATCAACGGCGTGAACGCGAGCACCAGATAAGCGTAGCGGTGGCCGATATGGTCGATCGCAAAGCCTGCAACCAGGGGGCCGATGAAGCTGCCTGTCGACATCGCGAGGCCGAAGTTGCTGAAATTTCGTGTGCGCTCGGTCTTGTCGGTGCTCATGCCGCCGATCATGTTCTGCACCGAGACGTTGTAGAACACGTGGCCGGCCCCCACGAGCACTGCCTGGAAATAGAGCGTTGCAGTAGACGGAAACAAGTACGGCAGCGTCAGGCCCAGCGAGAGCACGAGCGATCCCACGATCATCGGCAGGCGGGCGCCCAGGCGGTCGGTGAGCTTGCCCGCGGTGATCGCCAGGATCATCGGGAACAGCGAGTACAGTCCGACCAGAAATCCGATGATGATCTGCGGTGCACCGAGTTCGATCGAGAACAGCGTAATGATGATCTTGCTGCCTTTCATGGCAGTCATGTTGCATACGATCATCAGGAGTACGACCCAGATCGACATCGATGCTGCTCCGTGGTGCCTCGTGAGGCTTGGTCTTGCAGAAGTGAAGCGCGTTGCAGACTACGCTTGCGTGCGACGAATATCCTGCAGTAGTGGTCGCGCGAAATTCTCGAGCATGTTGTCGGCGCCTTGCATGAGACAGGCACGAATCCCGTGCTGCTTCATGCGCTGAACACGCTCGACCATGCGATCGTGCGTCGTGTAGTCGTAGCCCATGTTGGCCGCCACTGCGATGTTGCGGCGCGCAGCCTTTTCGACGATCCCGTCGAGCGCGCGCCAGACCTCGGGATGCTCGTATTCGAATGGATGGCCGAGTGCCTTGCTCAAGTCGGTCATCGCGAGCATCACCATCCGCAGCCCATCCAGCGCGAGAATCTCGTCGATCTCCTGCATGGCCGTGCCCGCTTCGATATGCGGCACGAACACCGCGACTTCCTTGCCCTTCGCGTGCATGGCCTTGAACGTTTCGTTCGAGTTCGGATATTCGCCCGTCCCGGATCGGTGCCAGTCGTTTGCCACGGCGAGACACGCCCGCGCCTGCGCAGCCGACGCGATCGACGCCCCGACGATTTCGATACCCAGACTAAACGCACGCTGCACGTCGACCGTCACGTAGAGCGACTCCGTGCCGCCGAGCCACGGGTTCGCCGGCACGCGCAGCCAGGTCGTGAGCCCGACGGCCTGGGCAGCGCGATGAATGTGATCCAGCTCCTTCCAGTCGAGCGAGGAGAACATCATGTCGGGTCGGACGAAATCGAAGCCCGCGCGTGCGATGGTGTTCACCCAGGTCGGGCCGCCCTTGATCCAGACCCCGAGCGCGGTCTCGCCTGCGCCCAGTCGTTCGAACAGCCTGCTCATCGACTTCTCCCTAATGGCGAAAAAACGTGCCTCGCACAGTTTTTTTGGATTCCTACAGATTCAGTTTGGAGACCACGGCGCTCCACTTCGCGATGTCGTTCTTCATCAGCTGCGCGAACGCTTCGGGTGTGGTGGGCATCGCCTCGGCGCCCTGAGTCTCCAGCTTCGAGCGCATGTCGTCCGATTTCAGTATCCCGACGATGTCGCGGTTCAGGCGCACGACGATGGTCGACGGCATCTTGGCCGGGCCGAGCACGCCATACCAGGCGTCGGCCTGATACCCGGGCAATCCGGATTCGGATACGGTGGGGACATCGGGATGCAAGGCTGTGCGCTTGGCGGTCGTCATCGCCAGGGCTCGCAGCCGACCTGCCCGGACGTGGGGCCGCGAGTTGATCGTATTGCTCGCCATCAGCTGCACGTGGCCGCCGACGAGATCGACGAGCGCCGCCGTTCCGCTCTTGTACGGAACATGCGTGAGGCGAATGCCGGCCGACGACTGAAAGAGTTCGAAGGCCAGATGCGTGCCCGAGCCGCTCCCTGCCGAGGCGAAGTAAAGATCACCGGGGCGCCGCTTTGCCAGCGCGATCAATTCGCGGACGTTCTTCACGGGGACGCTGGGATGGATCACGATCCAGTACGGGACGGATGCGACCAGCGTGACGAAGGAGAAGTCGTCGACCGGGTCGTAACGCAGCTCCTTGTGCAAACCGGCATTGATTGCATGGCTATTGGTGACCATGAGGAGCGTGTGCCCGTCCGCGGGCGCTTTGGCCGTCAATTCGGACGCGAGCATCGTGCCGGCACCCGGACGATTGTCCATGACCATCGCCTGACCGAGCAGCGGCGCCAGCGCTGCACCGACGGTGCGTGCGATGGTATCGACGCCACCCCCGGGGCCCGCCGGGATGATCATTCGCACCTGACGCGAGGGGTAGTTTTGCGCCTGCGCGCAACCCCAGGCCAAGGCCAGAATCATCCCGAGGGCGAGCAGCGGCCGGTGGTCGTCGACATGCGCGAAAAAGCGGCGAAAGCAGGGCAGTCGGCGGATCATGGGCTCGTGTGTGCTTGGGAGATGCTTGCTCGGGCGGCAACGAAAGTGCCTGCCCGAGTATAACCGGTCGACCCCGGCACGGAGGCCCGCTTTGGACCACCCTGCGCGCGTGTCGAACACCGACGCTTCTGCGGCACGGTTGCCGCCGATCGACCTCCATCCGGCCGATCGGCGAACCCACCATTCGGTGCCGATTGCGCGAGTGGTCAGAAGTCGACCGCGCCGCCTGTTGCCGGGACCAGGAACTCCCGCTTCATTTCGTCGAGCGTGGAGATTCCCAGCATCGCCATATTGCGGCTGATCTCGTCGCGCAGCAGTTTGGCGCCGTGATGGACGCCTGCTTCGCCCGCGATCGTCGCCGCGAAGAGGAACGGTCGACCGACGAATACGAAATGTGCGCCCATCGCGATGGCCTTGAGGATGTCCGAACCGCGACGGATGCCGCTGTCCATCATGACCGCCATCCTGCCGGCTTCCGAAGCGACGGATTCCAGCACGCGGAAGGGCGCCACGGTGTAATCGAGCTGCCGCCCGCCGTGATTCGATACCATGATGCCGTCGACACCGCTCTCGCGAGCGATGCGCACATCGTGCTTCGACAGCACGCCCTTCAGCACCAGATTGCCCTTCCAGAGCTTGCGCAGGAGTTCGACGTGTTCCCAGCACAAACCGTCGCGGGTGCGTCCGGGGCGCTCCATGTTCGCGATGATCGGCACGGGCGGATAGCCGAGGTTCTCCAGATGCGGAAAGCCGTGCGTCAGCAACGTGCGTGCGAAGGTGCCGAGCGTCCAGCGCGGGCGCAATGCCAAGTCCCATGCCAGGCGCAGATTCGGTTTCATCGGCGAACTGTAGCCGCTGCGCACGTTGTTTTCACGATTGCCGGAGACCTGCACGTCCACGGTCAGCACCAGTGTCTCGAAGCCGGCCCGAGCGGCACGCTCGACGAGCGGGGTGATGATGGCAGGATCGCCCGGCAGATACGCCTGGAACCAGGCCGTCGGTCCGCTGGCCTTGAGCTTTTCCATCGGCATCAGCGATGCGCCGCTCTGGATCATCACCGTGTTGAGTTCGCCGGCGACCTTGGCGAGCGCAATGTCCCCCATGTAGGCCGCGAGCGACGTGCCCCCCATCGGCGGAAAGCCGAAGGGCAGATCGTAGGTGCGCCCGAAAAGCATGGTCTTCTGGTGCCGCGCTTTCGTGTTCACCAGCACGCGCGGCAGAAAATGGTACTCGCTGAAGGCGGAACGATTGCCTTCGCGGGCAGCATTCGTTTCGACACCGCCCGAGATGAAGCCGTAGATGGGGCGCGGCAGCAGTTTTTTCGCGGGCGCCTCGAAATCTTCCAGGCAGAGCACGTCCTTCAGGACACCCGGGGGGCGGGTGGGCGTCATTGCGCCCGCGGATGATTGCGGAACGTTCGGCGCTTGCGTGACGACTTCGCTCATGACGTGGGTCTCCTCCGTGAGTTTGCGTGAACTTCGATGTCGTTGTTCGATGCTGCGGTCAATCGAATGCGTAGCGGAAACCGTTCGCTCGGCGCACGATGCGTCCAACGGTCGGCGCCGGGAAATGCCCCGGCAAAAGGCGCGTGCCGGCCTCGGCATGTTCTTCGATCAGTCGCGTGCGTGTGGCGCGGGACTGTTCCCGATTGCTGCATGCGACTGTGGAAAGGCCGGGCTGCATGATCTGGAACTGATGATGGATCACGTCGCCGAGGAAGAGGCCGCAGTCGTCCTTCGACCGGGCATGGATGACGACGTTGCCCGGCGTATGGCCTGGGGCGCTTTCGAACCAGAGGCCGTCTTCCATCGAGAAATCATCGTCGACCAGGAGCGACTGGCCGGTTCGAACCACTGGCAGCACGCTGTCTTCGAACGCGCGCTTGTGCGGCGTGTCTTCGGCAGCCTTGTGCGCTTCCTGCCAGTGTTCGAACTCGCGCCGCGCCATGATGTACTTCGCATTCGGGAAGGTGGGCACCCAGCGGCCGTTGTCGAGACGCGTGTTCCAGCCGACGTGATCCCAGTGCAAGTGGGTACACATGACGAAATCGATGGATTCGGGCTGCACCCCTGCGCGCGCGAGGTCGGCGAGGAACGGCGAGCGCATGCGATGGAACTGCGGGCGCGTCGGCCGCTCCTTGTCGTTGCCGAGACAGGAATCGACGAGGATGGTGTGGCGGCCGGTCTTGACCAGATAGCAGTGGAAGCTGAAGACGAGCTTGCCGGTTGCGGGATCGATGAGGTGCGGCCCCTTCATGTCCGGGTTCTCTTCCAGCACTTTCGCATCGAAGTCGGGGAAGAAGGCCTCGGGGGCGATGAACGCGCCTTCGAACTCGGTAATGCGATGGATCTCGAAATCTCCGATGCGTGTGGACGACATCGTGGGTGCCTCCTCCTCGGACTTCGGCCTATTGTAGTTCCATCCCGACCGCGATTGTGCAGGCTGACGAGGCGCAATGGGTCATCCGGACGCCTCGGGTGCACCGAGGGGCGTGGGATACAATGCGGCCGAGCGCATGGGTGCTGCGCCATCGCTGCGCAAGGGCCGGCATCTCCTCGAACGTTCATGACCGGGAAGTATTGCCCTTGAACTCAGTGAATCGCATCGACGCACTCGTCAGCCCCGAAGGCAGCCTGGATACGCTCTCCCAGCGGGAGATCACGGAGCTGTGCGGCGTGCGCTCCAGCCGCATCTACGAGACCTTTCGCTTGTGCTGTCTTGCCGTTCTGAACAGCGGCGCCGAGCACGACGACACCCGGGAGGTTCTGGCCGCCTATCCGGATTTCGACGTACAACTCGTGCAGACGCAGCGCGGCGTCAAGTTCGAGATCAGCAACGCCCCGCCCACGGCGTTCGTGGATGGTCGCATGATCCGCGGCATCCGAGAGCAGTTGTCGTCGGTGCTGCGCGACATCCTTTTCGTCCACACCGAACTCGAAAGCGGACGTCGCTTCGATCTGTCCACCTCGGCCGGCATCACCGATGCCGTGTTCGGCATCCTGCGCAATGCCGATGTCGTGCGGCGTTTCCAGCGCCCGCTCGTGGTGTGCTGGGGCGGGCACTCGATCGGTCGCGAGGAGTACGACTACACCAAGCGCGTCGGGTACGAGCTGGGGCTGCGTGCGCTGAATGTCTGTACGGGATGCGGTCCCGGCGCCATGAAGGGGCCGATGAAAGGCGCTGCCATCGGTCACGCGAAGCAGCGCATTTTCAACGGCCGCTATATCGGGATCTCGGAACCCGGCATCGTCGCGGCCGAATCACCGAATCCGATCGTGAACGAACTCGTGATCATGCCGGACATGGAAAAGCGCCTCGAGGCATTCGTCCGCGTCGGTCACGGCATCATCGTGTTTCCGGGCGGCGTGGGGACGGCCGAGGAGGTCCTCTATCTGCTCGGTCTGCTGCTCCATCCCGGCAACGTCGATCGCCCGTTTCCTCTCGTATTCACCGGGCCTGAAAGCAGCCGTGCGTACTTCGAGGCGCTGCTTGCATTCGTCGAGCTTGCACTCGGCGAGCAGGCGCGGGCGAAGGTCGAGTTGATCGTGGGCAATCCGGGCATGGTGGCAATGCGCATGAAGGATCACGTCGATGCCGTGCTGTCGCTGCGCGCGGAGGCCGATGAATCGTTCGCCTTCAATTGGCTCCTGCAGACGCCGCTCGACCTGCAGCATCCCTTCGAGACGACGCACGAGCGCATGGCGGCGCTTGCGTTGCATCGTGATCAGCCCGTCCACCTGCTTGCGGCGAATTTGCGACGTGCCTTCTCGGGCATCGTGGCCGGCAACGTGAAGGAGCAAGGCATGCGGCTCGTCGAGGCCCATGGCCCGTTCGAACTGCGCGGCGATCCCGCGATCATGCAGGCGCTCGACCGACTGCTGCGAAGCTTCGTTGCGCAGGGACGCATGCGCTTGCCCGGGCGGACCTACGTGCCGTCCTATCGAGTTATCTTATGAACTGCCGAGCAATGGTTGCCGCATCCACGACACACTACTCCGAGGTCGCATGAATCCCGTCTTCTGGTCTGCATCCAAACTGGTCCGTGCACTGCGAAGCCGAAAGATCGGCGCGCTCGAGCTGCTCGATCTCTATGCGCAGCGCATCGAACGCCACGACGGCGAGATCAATGCGATTCCCGTTCTCGACTTCGAGCGAGCCCGTAGGCGTGCACGCGGGTTTGATCGCAAGAGCGCACGGAGTACGCCGCTGGCCGGGCTGCCGATGACCGTCAAGGAATCGTTCGACGTGGCGGGACTGCCGACGACCTGGGGGTTGACCGACTACAAGGGTGTTCCGGTCGCCATCAACGCGGTGGCGGTCGAGCGGCTGCTGCGTGCCGGCGCGAACATTTTCGGCAAGTCCAACGTGCCGGTCCTGCTCGCCGATTGGGAAACGAACAATCCCGTGTACGGCAAGACGGTGAACCCGTGGGATCGAACACGTACGCCCGGCGGATCCTCGGGGGGCGCGGCGGCAGCGTTGGCCGCCGGCCTCACGGCGTTGGAGATCGGTAGCGACATCGGCGGCTCGATTCGCAATCCCGCCCACTATTGCGGCGTCTTCGGCCACAAACCCACATGGGGAATCTGTTCGCCGGCGGGGCAGGCGCTCCCCGGGGTGAAGCAGCAGGCGGACATCTCGGTCATCGGCCCGCTCGCACGCAGCGCGGATGATCTCTTGCTCGCCTTGCGCACCATGGCCGGCCCCGACGATATCGATGGTGCCGGCTGGAAGCTTGCGTTGCCGCGACCGCAGCGAAAGACGTTGCGCGGCTGGCGCGTGGCCGTGCTGAAGACGCACCCGACAGCCGAGGTCGATGCATCGGTGCAGGCATCCATCGACGATCTTGCGCACTTTCTCGCCCGGCGCGGCGCCAAGGTATCCGATCGCGCGCTGCCCGATATCGATCTGGACGAGGCACATCGGGTGTTCATTCAGCTGCTCCGTGGTGCAACCTCCGCGCGTCAGACGGACGAGACCGTCGAGCGTCTGCAGGCGTTGCGTTCACGGCTCTCGCCCGATGACGATACGTACTACGCGCGCATGGTGCGAGGGAACACCCAACTGCACAAGGATTGGCTCATCGCTTCGAATCGACGTCACCAGATGCGTCTCGCCTGGGCGGAGTTCTTCCGCGATTGGGACGTGCTGCTGTGTCCGAATGCGGCGACGGCCGCGTTCCCGCACTCGATGCCGGGCGAGCGCTGGGAACGGATGATCGCCGTCAACGGCACGCCGCAACCGGCAACGACGCAGATGTGGTGGGCGGGCATTTCGGGGATGTGTCACCTGCCGGGCACGGTGGCACCGATTGCACTTTCGAGGGAAGGCCTGCCGATCGGCGTGCAGATCGTGGGCCCGCAGTATGGCGATCTCGCCACCGTGCGCTTCGCTCAGCTGCTGGAGCGCGAGTATCGCGGCTTCGTGCCTGCGCCCGACTACGCCGACTGAACGTCGGCGGTATCGGCAGCGACGGCGACCGCATTCGTCGCTGCCGTGTAGAGCATGTGCAAGGTGATCTTGCGCACCTCGGCCTTGCTGCTCTCGATGTGCGAACGCATGGCCATCGCAGCCTGTGTCGCCTTGCGTTTCGAGAGCAGCCGCAGGATCTCGGCATGTTCGTCGTAGGTGGCAGCGATCCGGTTCTGCTTGGTGAAGTCCAGACGTCGAATGATGCGGATCTTCTCCGTGATGTCGCGATGCACGCGGACCATCTCGGCATTGCCCGTGGCGGCGATGAGGCCGTGGTGGAAGGCTTCGTCCTGTTCGGAGAGCTCGCGCGGATCCGTCGGTCTATCCTCCTCGGGCACCAGCCATCGCGTCATCAGGGCGTCCAGGCTGGCCAGGCTCTCGGCCTTGCAGATGATCTCGATCGCCGCGAGTTCCAGGATGACGCGCAGGTCGTAGAGCTGCTCGAAGCGGTCGAAATCGAACGGTCGCACGTTCCAGCCGTTGCGAAAGGCAAGCTGCAGATAGCCTTCCTGTTCGAGCCGGTGCAGCGCCTGGCGCACGGGTGTGCGGCTGACCTGCAGGCTCTCCGCGAGTTCGTTCTCGGTCAGACGATCGCCCGGACGAATGCGGAAATCGAAGATGTCGCTCTTGATCCGGTCGTAGACCGACTCGGAGAGCCGGGCGTGAATCTTGTCGGTGGTCGCAGCGCTCATGCCGTATGTTAGCGCTGCGCGAGATGGCACGCGACCCGACGCCCCGGTTCGGGCTCCTGCAGCACCGGCGCTTCCTGGCCGCACCGATCGTGTCCCCGCGGGCAGCGCCCGAGCAGTCGACAGCGATTCGGCGGGGGATCGATCGGGCTTTGCGGATCGCCGCCCACGAGCAGATCCGCTTCGGTGGCGCTGCCGCCGGTGAGCCCGCCCGGCAGCGAGGCGATCAATGCCCTGGTGTACGGATGCAGCGGGCGCAGAAATACGTCGCGTGCGGGCCCCGTCTCGACGATCTGACCCAGGTACATCACCATCACCCGATCGCAGAGCAGGCGCACCACGTTGAGGTCGTGCGAGACGAAGAGAAAGCTCATGCCCAGCTCGCGCTTGAGTCGGTCGAGGAGCTGCAGAATGACGGCCTGCACGGAGACGTCGAGTGCTGCGGTCGGCTCGTCGAGGATGAGCAGGCGCGGTTTGACGACGATCGCACGGCCGATGCCCACCCGGGCCTTCTGTCCGCCGGAGAGCTGATGCGGATAGCGATCGAGCAGTTCTCGCGGCAGACCGACCTGATCGGCCGTTTCCTCGACGAGTCTGCGCAGCTGCTCGGGCTCACGCACGTCGGTAAGCAGCCGCGCGGACTCCGTGATCGTCTCGCGTGCGGTGTAGCGCGGGTTCAGGCTGTCGGTCGGATCCTGGAACACCATCTGGATCTCCCGCCGCAGCGGATGGTTCGCCATCGCCCGTGACGGGATGAGCGCGATGCCATTGCCGCGGAAGCGGATGTGGCCGTCGGTGATGTCGAGCGTGCGCGTGAGCAGACGCACGAGCGTGGACTTGCCGCAGCCCGATTCGCCGACGAGCCCCACCGTTTCGCCCGCCTCGATGACGAAGTTCAGGCCGTCGACCGCGTGCAGCTTCTTCTTGCCCACCGGAAAGCGCTTGACCAGATCGATGGCTTCGAGCATCACGCTCATGCGGCGACCTCCTGCAGGCGCGGCTGATGACAGGCAACACGGTGGTTCGCGGACAAATCGATACGCGGCAGCGGGGCGGTACACCCTGCCGACGCGCGCTGGCAGCGTTCGTAGAATCTGCACGACGGCAAATCGTTGCGCCGCAGGTCGGGCAGATTCCCTGGTATGGCCGCGAGGTGCTCCAACTTCTCCTGGCCGACCGGCGTTGCATGCACGAGCTGTGACGTATACGGATGCGCCGAAGCGCGGAACAGCATCTCGGTCGGCCCGCATTCGACGATGTGGCCGGCATGCATCACGGAGAGCCGCTCGCAGAACTCGCGGGCAAGGCCGAGGTCGTGCGTGATGAGCAGCGTGGCCATGCCTTTATCTCGACCGAGATCGCGCACGAGCCGCATGATCGCGGCCTGCGTGGTGGCATCGAGCCCCGTCGTCGGTTCGTCGGCGATGAGCAGGCGCGGCCGGCACGCGAGGGCGATCGCGATCATCACGCGCTGACACATGCCGCCGGAGAGTTCGAAGGGGTACGCCGCGTAGCGCCGCTCCGGGTCGGGAATGCGCACCTCGGCAAGACATTCGATCGCGCGCTTGTGCAGCGCTGATCCGCGCAGTTCGGTATGCCGGCGCAGGACATCCTCGATCTGCCGGCCGACCTGTCGGATCGGATTGAGCGCGACCCGCGGATTCTGGAAGATCATCGCGAGTTCGCGTCCGCGCAGGGTGTGCATGGCGCGTCCCCTGTCGGCGAGCAGATCCTGGCCGGCGAAGCGGATCGTGCCCTGCGTGATGCGTGCGGCAGGATCCTGGATGCCGAGGATCGCAAACGAGAGCACCGACTTGCCGGAGCCGCTCTCGCCGACGAGACCCAGCGATGCACCGGCGTCGAGTTCGAGGCTCACGTTCTCGAGCGCGCGTACGATGCCGCTGCGGGTACGAAACTCGACGGACAGGTTTTCGACGCTGAGCAGGACGCTCATGTCCTTCTCCTCGGGTCGACGAGATCGCGCAGCGAATCGCCGAGCAGGTTGAAGCAGAAGACGGCGAGCATGAGGACCGCGCCCGGAAAGAGCGCAATCCACCATTCGCCCGACACGATGTACTGAGCCCCTTCGGCCACCATGATGCCCCACTCGGCATCGGGCGGTCGTACCCCCAGACCAATGAAAGAGAGCCCGGCTGCATTCAGGATCGCCCAGCCCATGTTGAGCGAGACCTGCACCGTCATGGGCGGCAGGATGTTGGGGATGATGTGCCTGAAGAGCAGCCGCGTCTCGTTGTTGCCGGCGAGGCGCGCTGCCTCGACAAAAGCCGCGTTGCGCAGCACCGTCGATTCGGCGCGCGCAACGCGAACGTAGAACGGGAGATTGATGATCGCCGTCGCAAGCACGATGTTCGCCACCGTGTTTCCCATCGCTGCGACGATGCCCATCGCGAGCACGAACAGCGGAAAGGCCATGATGGTGTCCGACATGCGCCCGACGATGCGTTCGGTCCAGCCGCCGAAGTAGCCGGCGCAGGCGCCGCCGAGTCCGCCGATCACGCACGACAGACCCACCGCCGCCACCGCGATACCGAGATCCAGCCGGGCTGCGACCATGACGCGCGACAGGATGTCGCGGCCGAGCGCATCGGTGCCGAACCAGTGATTGGCCGAGGGTGGCGAGAGCGGTGTGCCGACGTTCGAGGCAAGCGCGTCGTAGGGGGCGATCATCGGGCCGACGAGCGCGAGGAGAACGAACAGTGCGAAGAGTATGAACGCTGCCAGCGACAGCGGGTTCTCCGCGACGACATAGCGCAGGGTCTTCCAGTGCGCGGACCAGGCGCCGGGGGCGCGGGCATTCGGAGGCAGGGCAATCTCAGGCATGGACGCGCATCCTTGGATCGACGATCCCGTAGGCGATGTCGATGGCGAGGTTGAGGAAGACGTAGAGGAGTGCCATGGTCAGCACGAAGCCCTGCACCGGCGCGTAGTCGGAGGCGACCAGCGCCTCGATGGCGAAGGAGCCGATGCCGGGCCACGCGAAGACTTTCTCGACCAGCACATTCGAGCCGAGCAGGAACGAGAACACCATGCCGAGCGTGGTCATCACGGGCAGGAGCGCGTTTCTGAAGGCATAGGTGAAGAGCACGGTGGGTCCGGAGAGCCCCGAAGCGCGAGCGGTGCGCACGAAGTCGGCCGAGAGCACGCCGAGCATGGCGGCGCGTGTCATGCGGGCGAGCGGTGCCAGCACGAAGAGCGCCAGCGTGATCGAAGGCAGGATCAGCTGCTTCGCGGCACCGACGAATACCTCCATGTCGCCGGCGATCAGGCTGTCGATGAGATAGAAGCCGGTGATGTGTGCGGGTGCCGAGAGGTAGGGGTCGAGTCGGCCGAGTGGAGACGGTGCCCACCCGAGCAGAAAGTAGAAGACGTAGGCGAGCAGCAAGCCAGTGAAGAATGTCGGCAACGAAACGCCGGCGGTGGCGATGGCGCGGCATAGATGGTCGATCCACGACCCCGGGCGCGTCGCGGCCAGGATGCCGAGCGGGATGGCGACGATGACCGCAATGACGAGCCCGACCAGGGTGAGTTCGAGCGAAGCCGGCAGACGGGTGGCCAACTCGGTCAGCACCGGCTGGCCGGTGGAGAGCGAGTTGCCCCAATCGCCGCGTGCGAGATCACGAACGTAGAGCCCGAATTGCTCGGGCAGCGGTTTGTCGAGACCGAGCTTGACCCGGATCTCTTCCACGGCTTCCGCGGTGCCCGACGGCCCGGCGAAGAATGCCGCCGGATCGCCGGGCAGGGCGCGGGTGAGCAGGAAGGTGACGATCACTACCCCGATCAGGTTCGGGATCGCGCCGAGCAGTCGCTTGAGTATCGTCGCCAACACGCTTGCGGCTCCCTACTGCTTGAACATCTGACGGTAGTCGGGCTGCAGGTGGAACCAGTACATGTAGCCCTGGACGTTGCGGCGCATGGCCACGTCCATCATGGGCTGCCCGACCGGCACGCGCGGCACGTCCGTGTAGACCATGTCGATGAAGCCTTTCACCATCTGCGCATACTTCTTCGGATCGGCCTCGAAGCGGGCCGCTTCGACCAGCTTGTCCATCTCGGCGTTCTTGTAGCTCATCGTGTTGAACACCGCGTTCTGGCCGTGATAGGTCCAGAAGAAGAAGTACTCGGGATAGTTCAGCCAGCCGCCGAAGCGATTGATGATGAGCGGCATGTCCTTCTTGAGCAGTGCCGCACGCCAGTTCGCGCCGGGGACCTTGTTGATGGTGGACTTGATGTTGATCTGCGCCAGCGCCTCCTGGATGAGGACGGCCATGGGTTCGGAGACCGTGCCCTGACCCAGATCGAAGGAGATCGTCGTCTCGAACCCGGCGCTCATTCCCGCCTCCTGCATCAGCGCCTTCGCCTTGGCGACGTCGGTGACATACGGCGTGGGTGTCGGCCATTCGGTGCCCGTGACCGGCTTCTTGGCGCCGAAGAGCGGGACGGCGCGGCCGTAGAGTGCGCTGGCCATCATCTTGTCATAGGGGAGTACATAGGCGACGGCCTGACGCACCTTCGGGTTGTCGAAGGGCGGCTTGTTCGAGAGCATGCCGACGTACCACATCGAGTTCTCGATCGGCGTGCTCACGACGCGAACACCGCTTTTCTCCTGCGCCATCTCGGCGAAGTCCTTCGGCGGCATTTCGAAGGTGATATCGATGTCGCCTTTGGCGAGCAGTGCGCGGCGGTTGCCGGCCGAGGGGACTTCGCGCTGGATGATCCGGCGCAGTTTGGGCAGCGGTCCGCTCTTCCAGTCGTCGAAGCGTTCGTAGACGATTTCCTGGCCAGGCTTGTAGCTTGCGACCTTGTAGGCGCCGCCGCCTGCTGCATTGTTCTTCAGCCATGTGGCCGCCCACGGGTCCTGCGCAGTCGCATTCTTCATGGCGAGCGTCGAGTTGTAGATCGACGCGACCGGCACTGCCATGTCGGGCATCGTCATCTTGTCCTTGCGCAGGAACGTGACCTTGAAGGTATGGTCGTCGACGGCCTCGAACTGTTCGGGCTTCTCCAGCGACCCGGCCTTCATCTGGAACGTCGGGAATCCGCCCATCGCGAGCGCGCGATCGTAGGACCACTTCACGTCCTTCGCCGTGACGGGCGTACCGTCGTGGAACTTCGCGTTCTTACGCAGCTTGAAGGTCA
>JBIKKL010000075.1:0-11914 GCA_044360365.1 Burkholderiales bacterium
CTCTCGGCCAGCTCCGGTTCGAGCCTGGTGTAGTCGTAGCTCATGCTCCCATCGGGCAGCTTCTTCTTGCCGTAGGTCATCAGCCGGTCATAGACGACCCAGGCAACGCCGTATGACGGGCGGTTGGCCCCGACGCCGTGAATGTCGAGCATGTTCGGCCCGGTCTCGTTGGCGACGATCAGCGTTTCGAGACGCCGGTCCTGCGCATGGGATGCGCTCGGCAGGCCGACTGTGCTCAGCGCGCAGGCGGCGAGCAGGAGGGTGGTGCGCAGCGGATGCAGCTTCATGGTCGATCTCCTCTTCATGGGGTCCAGATTCGAGCGGCGGCGCAGTAGGCGCGCCAGCCTCCGTATTGCGAAATGTCCTCGGCGCCTTCGGTCGCGGCGGCCTCACAGAGAAAGCCCTGTACCGTGCTGCCGTCTTCGAGTTCGAGCGTGCCGATGCCGAGCGGTGCAGGGATGCCGGCGACGAACGAGCCGTACTGAGTCAGCGGCATCTCCCACAGTTCGAGTTCGATGGTGCTGCCCCCGTGGCCGACCTTGAGCAGTCCCGGCTTGGGCGGAGTGCTGTCGGGCAGCGCGAAGAGCCGATAGATCGGTGCGGTCCGGGTCGCGCACACCTGTCGGGCCTGACGCTCCACGAGCTGCCAGTTGAGCGGCATGCCACTGAGATGCGCGCCAACGACGGCGACGCGCACTCCCGGTTGGGCATCCGGCAACGGTCCGAGAGGACTCGTCTTGCGCGGTGGAGGTACGATGCCCAGTCCGAGGCGAGCGTGCAGTCGAGGTTCCAGTCGACGTGCGAGTTCGGCGAGCCGGTGGTCTCCGCCGGCTGGCGCAATCAGGGTCACGCCCGCGGGTAGGCCGTCGCGGCGGAATGGGCCCGGCATCGCCAGGGCGCACAGGCCCAGCAGATTGACGAAGTTCGTGTAGTAGCCGAAGTCGCTGTTCCGGGGAATGGGAGCGGACGCAATCGTCGCGCGGGTATGAATGGTGGGCGAGGTGGGCACGAGGAGTATGTCGATCTTCGCAAACACGGCTTGCGCCATGCGCTTGCCCGATTCGAGCTGATGCATCGCTTCGAAGGCGTCGAGCGCCGTCTTGCCATCGGCCTGCGCGATGACTTCGCGTACCACAGGATCGAGGTGGTGTCCGTGGTCGTCGAAGAAGCGGCCGATTGCGAGCCGGCGCTCGGCGACCCATGGACCGTCGTACAGCAATCGGGCCACGTCGACGAACGGGGCGTACGGGACCTCGACAAACTCGAAGTCGGCATGCTCTTTGAGGGCGGCGAGTGCCGCAGCGAACGCTTGTTCGGCTTGGGTATCGCCGAAGAATTCCAGCGGCCTCGGGACACCGAAGCGGATCTTGCGAACCAGGGGCGGCAGGGCATCGATGTGATGCGAGTAGACGTCTTCCGGGTCGGCCCCTGCCAGCAGCGAAAGCACTTGCCAGCCATCCGCCACGGTATGCGCGAAGACCGAGACGCAATCGAGACTTCGGCAGGCTGGAAAGACGCCATGCGTGCTGACGAGCCCCGGCGTCGGCTTGATGCCCACCAGGTTGCAGAAGCCGGCCGGGACGCGGCCGGAACCTGCGGTGTCGGTGCCGAGGGCGAACGGGACGAGACCGAGGGCGACGGCGGCAGCCGACCCCGAACTCGATCCGCCGGATACGTACTCGGCATTGAACGGATTGCGTACTTCGCCGTAGGGCGAGCGGGTGCCGACGAGCCCGGTGGCGAACTGATCGAGATTGGTCTTGCCGACGAGGATCGCGCCGGCGGCTTCAAGCCTTTCGACCACGGTCGCCGGTTGGCATGGGTTGTATGCGAATGCCGGGCAACCGCAGGTCGTCGCCACGCCCATCGTGTCGATGTTGTCCTTGACCGCGAACGGCACGCCGAGGAGCGGCATGCGGTCGTGCACTCCGGGTTCGGAGAGCAGCCGGTCCTGCAGTTGCGCCGCACGATGCTTGACGATCTCCGCATCCACGCGGCTGATGAACACTTCTTCCGGGGCATTGACCGCAATCCGGGCGAGCAGGGTGTCGATCAGATCGGGGACCGTTGCGATGCCGCTGCGGACGAGATCCCTGAAGTCGGCGATCGTGGGAGAGGCGGGTAACGAATGCATGGATGCAATCTTGGATACAAGTTTGAATCCCATTAAAGCAATCGTCGCGCCAGAATGAGTGCGCCTTTATAACTGTCCGATTAATAAACAAAATATTTCAATTTCCTGGATGGAATCGGGCAAGGAGGATCCATTTTCTGCACCGATCCAGTGAACGCATGCACCAACGAGTGGCGCCGTTCGTGGCTTCGCATGTCGGTCCATGCACTGGGCGGGTCGTGCCCGACGGAAGGTTCGCGCAGGATGTGGCCCGAGCCGTTGCGGGCGCTCCGCATGCTCGGTGCCACTCGGTGCGACCAGTGCCCTCGGTCGCATCCGCGTTGAGCCTGCCCGGAGGCACGCGTCGGTTCGACGAGTGCATTTAGAATAAAGGCCAAGACTTTTTGGCCGTACTTCGAAGGATGGTTCGGCCCACAATCACGAGGAGCCCCCAATGCCCACCGATCCTGCATTGGCAGACGTCGTCACGCTGCAAGCGCATGCCCTGAAACGAAGCGAAGGGATCGACGACGCCGAGACGATCGTCGCCATCCTGTCGGCCATTGCGATGTCGACGAAGATCATCGCAAGCAAGGTACGACGCGCCCAACTCGACGATGTGCTGGGGAGCGCCGGTGCGGCGAACATCCAGGGCGAAGAGCAGCAGAAGCTCGACGTCATCGCCAACGATGCGATGTGCCGCATTCTCGCAAGACTGCCCGCGGTGGCCGTCCTGGCTTCCGAAGAAAACGATACGGCGACGGCGGTCCCGGGGCAGCCGGACTTGCCGAAGAAATATGGTGTCCTGTTCGATCCGCTCGATGGATCCTCCAACATCGACGTCTGCGGCGGCATCGGCACCATCTTCAGCATCGTTCGTCACGACGCAGGCGCCAAGAGCCCGGAGGCATCGCTACTGCAGCCGGGCGTGCGGCAGATTGCCGCCGGCTATGTCCTGTACGGGCCTTCCACCGTCATGGCGCTGACGCTGGGCCGCGGCGTCGATCTTTTTCTGCTCGATCCCGCGATCGGCGAGTATCTCCTCGTCGGCGAGAACCTGCGCATTCCGAAAGCTAACAAGAGCTACTCCGTCAACGAAGGCAACCGGTTGACGTTTCCCGCGGGATATCAGAAGTACCTCGACTGGGCGCAGTCCAAGACCTACTCGAGTCGCTATGCCGGCGCCATGGTCGCCGACGTTCATCGCACGCTGTTGAAGGGCGGCGTCTTCATGTACCCGCCGACGAGCAAGGCGCCGAACGGAAAGCTGCGCCTCATGTACGAAGCGAATCCGATGGCGATGCTCATGGAGCAGGCCGGCGGCAAGGCAATGGCGACGGCAACCGAACGCATCATGGAAGTGAACCCGACCGAGATTCACCAACGTACCGTCGTCATTCTCGGCAGTGAAGAAGAAGTCGATCACGTGCTGAGGCATCTGGCCTAGAAGCTCCGCGCGCCGATAGGCGGACTGCGGCCATGCAGGCCGTGTATGCGGCCTGTTTCCTGTACCATCCAAACGGCATGAGTGCGCGCAGGCAAGCTCATGCGCTGCGAGCCTCGGCGCGCCACGACTCGTGCGTCGGGTGCAAAGTAGAAGATCAGAGGAGGAGAATCCATGCGCGAACCGTTCATCGTGCGCGGAAGCCGCTGCTGGATCGTCGGTCTCGTGGCCTTCATGCCGGCGGCGAATCACGCGGCCGACCTTTGGAAACCATCCCGTCCCGTTCGGTTGGTCACGGCAAACCTGCCGGGATCGGCACCGGATGTCGTCGCGCGCCTCCTCGCGGCGAACCTCACCGAGCAGTGGGCGCAGCAAGTGGTGGTCGACAATCGCGCGGGCGCCACCGGGCTGATCGCCGCAGACACGGTTGCACGGGCAGCACCCGACGGCCAGACGCTGTGGCTCAACACGATGACGGAACTCATCAGTACCCTGCAGGCGCAACGGCTGATGCTCACGAAGGACTTCGCACCGGTGAGTCTGGTCGCATCGACCCCGTTTGCCATCGTGGTTGCCGGCGCCCTGCCGGTCAAGACGCTGGCCGAATGGATAGCCTATGCGAAGGCACGGCCCGGCAAGCTCAGTTTCGGGTCGAGCGGGGCATGGGGTTCATCGCATTTGTGCATGGAGGCGATCAACAAGCTTGCGGGCATCGAAGTGATGCATGTGCCCTACAAAGGCAGCCCGCCGGTACTGAACGATCTGGTTGCGGGCCGGATCGATGCGTGGTGTCCTGCCGGTCCGTCCCTTCCCGGCATCATGAAGACGGGGCGAGTGCGTGCGCTTGCAGTCACTTACGCAAAGCCGACGCCGCTCGCGGCGGGGTTGCCGCCCGTCGGGGAGACGCTGCCGGGATTCGAGCTTCGCGGCTGGTATGGGCTGCAGGCGCCGCTTGCCACACCGACGCATGTCGTCAGTGGAATCAACGCAGCCGTCATGCGTGCGGCCAAACATGCGGAACTCAGCGAGCGCCTGCATGCGGTCGGCGCCGAGCCGGTCGGATCGACCGTCGAATCGTTCGCGGCGTTTCTGCAAGGCGAAACGGCACGCTGGGGCAAGGTGCTCAAGGATGGAGGCGGCGCCGTGCCGCCCAGTCTAAACTGACGCCGCGTTGCGGGGCGTCCTTGCAATCGACGTGCAGGTCTCTGCGGCACCAAGTCGCGATGCACGCGCGGCTATCGATCTGTGCCTTGTCCGATCATTTTCGGCTCGCCGCATGACCGAGCACGGCTGCGCCTGCGATCATGACCACGGCGAGCGCGACGCTTGCCTGCATCGGCTGCCCGCGATAGCCCATCAGCATGCTGGTCGAGAGCAACGGCGTGACGAAAGCGAGCACCCCGATGCGTCTCGGGTCGCCGCGCTTCATCGCGGCATCCCAGAGGTAGAACGCGCCGCCGAGCGGCCCGAGGGCGGTGATCCCGATCAGCAGCCAGTCGGCGCGTGACAGCGTCACGGTCGTTTCGAATGCGATGTGGCAGACCAGCGAAAGCAGGCCCGATACGAGTGAAAAGGTCCCCACGGCTGCACTCGGAAAATTGCCGAAACGGCGTGTAAGCAGCGAATAGCTTGACCAGACGAATGCGGATGCGAACGCGCAGAGATAACCGATGTTGAATGCCGCGGATGTAGCAGCCGTCTGCGTACTGCCGAGTATGGCGACGGCAGCGCCTGCGAAGCCGAGGACCGCGGCAACGTAGTGACCGGGCCGCAATCGAAAGGCCGGCAAAAACAGCGGCGCCATGATGACGATGCCGAGCGGCCAGAGGTAGTTGATCAGATTCGCCTCGACCGGCGGCGCATAGCGCAGGCCCACGAACAGAAGAAAGTGGTAGCCGAAGAGACCGTAGATCCCCAAAAGGAGCGTCCGCACCGGAACCTTGAATGCGCAGAACTGCATCCGCGCCAATGGAAAGGCGATCAGGCTGCCCCCCAGGAGCGACAGACCCGTGAGCAGAAACGGCGGCACGTGCGCAAGCGCAACGCTTAGCGTCGCGAGAGAGCTCCAAAGCAGAATGGCGCCTAGGGCGAGGAGTTCGGGCTTCACGGCGCGCAAGCATAGCGCAATGGGGGCGGCCGCCGGTGTCGTGCATGCAGATGGACGTACGGGGGTGGGGCGTCGACCCGTGGAGCAGATCGATTCAGAATACCCATGCAAGGCAGCTTCGAAAAATGGCGGAGCGAGCTTGGCGAAGCCGCCGGCTTCCTGCAAGATCGCGGGTCGCCGTTCCCATCGCTGCTATTGAGGAGAAGTTCGATGGCTGTTGCTTCGTTGTTAAACATCGTTGGTCTGGCCGCCGCAGTGTTCGGTGTCGTGGCTGCAACGCATGCGGCCGAGACCGCCTATCCGACCAAGCCCATACGGCTGATCGTCCCCTATCCGCCCGGGGGATCGACCGATCCCACGGCGCGTGCCTACGGGAACTGGATGGCCGAGAAGTTCGGCACGAGCATCGTGACCGACAACCGCCCCGGTGCGGGCTCGACCATTGGTCACGCGATCGGCGCGAAAGCTGCCCCCGACGGATATACGCTGCTTCTCGGGACCTCGGCGGGTCTGGTCGTGCAGCCTGCGCTCGGCGTCAAGCTGAGCTACGACCCGCTTAAGGATTTCACACCCATCGGGCTCGGCGTCTACGTACCCTTCCTGCTCGTCGTGCACCCGAGTGTTGCCGCCAAGACTGCGCAGGAATTGATCGATCTGGCAAAGGCCCAGCCCGGCAAGATCAGCTTCGGTTCGCCCGGGACCGGAACACCCAATCATCTGGGCATGGAACTCATGAAATCGATGACCGGCGCCCAGTTCGTGCATGTGCCCTACAAGGGCGGCGGTCCGGCGACCGTCGATCTCGTGGCCGGACGCATCCAGGCCATCTTCGGCAGCATTCCGCAGTGGCAACCGCATCTCGCGGTAGGGCGCGTGCGCGCGGTGGGCGTGGGTCATCCGACGCGGGTGAAATCGATGCCGGAGGTGCCTGCGATCGCAGAGACTTTGCCTGGATTCAACAACACCAGTTGGTACGGAATCCTCGGGCCTGCGGGCGTGCCTGAGTTCGTCGTGAAGAAGGTCAACGGCGAGATGCGGGCGGCGTTGGCGAATCCAGGCTTCATCAAGCAGATCGAGAACATCGGTCTGGAGCCGGCCGGGAGCACGCCTCAGGAACTCGGCGAGATGATACGGACCGAGCTTGCGCGCTGGACCAAAGTAATCAAGAGCGCGGGCATCAAGATCGATTGACGCGAATTGCGATCACCCTGCGCATGGGCTGCGCAGGGTGATCGCGCCGTCTGCAAATCAATCCGGCGTCTTCTTCGCGAGCAGGTCTTTCAGTGCAGCGAACGGATTGTGAGTGGCCGCGGCGCCCTGCGAGTTCACGTCCTCGCGGCCGGCCATGTCTTTCAGCTTCGAGTGCTCGTGCTCGTGGCAATAGGTGCATAGCAACTCCCAGTTGCTGCCATCGGGCGGATTGTCATCGTGGTTGCCGTTCTTGTGGTGCACTTCGAGCAGTTGCAGATTGGTGTGCGTAAACGTGCGTGCACAAACGCCGCAGACCCAGGGATACATCTTCAGGGCTTGCGCCCGGTACCCTGCTTCGCGTTGCTCGGCATTGCGCCGGGCTTCGCGCACGATGTCGTCCAGTCGGTCCTTCGATTTCGCCATGTTCCGCTCCTTCGCGTGGTGCGGCGTTCCGTTGCGCGACTGTGCAAATCGACTCGCTTCAATGTTCACGCTTCTTTGGGAGGTATGTGCTCCCCGAACAGGGTCCGTCGCGATTCGATCGGCATGGATTTGTGCTGCAGCACCGCTAATATAGCCGAACATCCCGGGTTGCGGACCCTGAGTCGACCTCGGGGGCGACTCAGGGTCGGTACGAGGAGGAGGCAAGCGTGGTCAAGGAAATCAACGTCGGCATCATCGGAACGGGCTGGTGCGGCGGCATCCGTGCCGAGACGTGCGCCCGGCACCCGTTGGTGAGAGAACTGCACATCGCGGAGACGCGTCCCGAGCGGCTTGCGGAAGTCGCCAAGGCGTGCAACGTGAAGTCGGCGACCAACGACTGGGAGGCGTTGCTGCGGAATGACGCCGTCGATGCGTACATCATCTCCGCAACGCCGGAGAGTCTGCACTACCCGATGGCGCGCGATTGCCTCGCTCGCGGCAAGCACGTCTTCCTCGAGAAGCCGATCGCCATCGAACTGCACGAAGCCGACGAGTTGTGCGCGCTGGCGAAGAGGAAGGGCGTCAAGTTCACGATCGGCTACTCGCAGCGCTTCAATCCCAAGTACGCCTACGTCCACAAGTGCGCCACCGACGGTACGCTCGGGCGCCCCGTGAGCGCCATCGTCAGTCGCCACATCGGCCGCGGCCTGGGCAAGAAGATCACCGGCCGTTCCCGGCTCTCCCCGGCCGCGATGGAGGCGACGCACGATCTCGACTTCCTGCTGTGGTGTCTGTTGCCTGCCAAGCCCATCCGGGTCTATTCGCAGAACAACTATGGTGCAATGAAAGAGGCCAACGGCGGTGCCGACGTTCCCGATACCCAGTACATCATGGTCACGATGGACAGCGGCGTATCGATCATGGTCGGCGCCGGCTGGAATCTGCCCCCGGCGTATCCGAACTTCTCGTCGACGTGGATCGAATTCATCGGGACCGAAGGCGCGCTCATCATCGACGACACCCATCGCGACACGCAGCTGTCCACGGTGAAGGGCGGCATCGTCCATCCGATGTCGAGCATGCCGGGCGAGTTCGTCGAACATACCTACGCCGGACCGATGTCCAGCGAAACGGTGCACTTCATCGAGGCCGCCGCCTGCGATCGGCCTGTCCTCGTGACGCCCGAACAGGCGCGTGCAGTGATGGAGGTCTACATTGCAGCGGACATGTCGGCCGAACGCAACGAACCGGTCAGTCTGCCGTTGCCCGAAGCTCGACCCTGAAGCGGATCCTCGCGGAGGAGTCCGCCCGGCAATAGGGGAACTGCAATGTTCAACGTCGCCGTCGTGGGACTGGGCTGGTGGGGCATGACGATCGTTTCGGTGCTCCGTGCCAGCACGAAGGTGCGGGTGACCAAGGCTGTCGAGGTCGATGCGGCTTCAGCAGCGGACTTCGGCGCGCAGCACGGGATCCCGGTCGTTTCCGACTTCCCGGACGTGCTGCGCGATCCCTCGATCGAAGGCGTGGTGCTTTGTACGCCGCATACCCGGCACACGGATCAGATCGTTGCCGCCGCCCAGGCGGGCAAGCACGTCTTCTGCGAGAAGCCTTTATCGATGACCCGGGCCGACGTGGTGCGCGCGGTCGACGCCGTCAATGCGAACAAGGTGGCGCTGGCCGTGGTGCATGAGCCCCGGTTCGAGCCGCCCATACTCGAACTCATGCGGATCGTGAAGGCCGGAGAACTCGGCATCCCGCTGCAGATCGAGGCGAATTTCAGCGAGGACAAGTTCCTGGACTTGCCTGCCGACAACCGGCGTCTCTCGGGCAGGGAAGCGCCTGCGGGGCCGATGACTGCCACTGGCATCCATCTGCTGGATCTCTCCGTCGGCGTATTCGGCGAGGCGGATCACGTCTATGCCAGCGTCAAGCAGCTCGGAAGCCAGCTGGTCAACGGCGATACCCTGGCCGTGCTGGTGTCGTTCAAGTCGGGCGGACACGCGCTCATCAGCGCCATGCTGGCCACGCCGTTCGAGGGCCGCTTTGCCGGGTACTGCAGCGCTGGGTGGATCGAAGTGCGCGACAATTCCCATCGCGAATCCCCGACCGGCTGGACGCTCACCAGGTGCTTGCGCGGCGGTGCGCGCGAAGTCACCGAGTACCCACCGACACCGAACGTGCTCGCAACTCTTGACGTGTTTGCCGATGCGGCCCGGGGGCGCAGTTCGTATCCGGTACTGCAGTCGCAGATGATTGCGAACATCAGCGCGCTGGAGGCCATCTTCGAATCCGCGAATACGGGGAGATTGGTTCAGGTCGTTTGAGTGGTACTGCGAGCGCAGCCCCTGGCAGGGCGCGCGTTCGTGGGTTGTGGTGTTGCTGTTTGCACGGCAGTGGCCAAGTGCCTTCTGCGTCCGGGCAAGGAAAGGACGACACTCGGCGCACGCTGACAATGGATTCGAAGTGCTACCGGAGGAGGAGTCGTCATGCGTTTCAACCTCGCAGCATGTCGTGTTGTCGCGTTATCGATCGCATCGGGCATAGTGCTTTCGTCGACCTCGGCCGTGGCCCAGAACTTTCCGACGAAGCCCGTGCGCTACATCGTGCCCTTCGGGGCCGGCTCGTCGCCGGATATCGTCGGGCGACTCGTTGCCGACCAGTTGAGTCGCCTGTGGGGGCAGCAGGTGCTGGTCGACAATCGTGTCGGCGCGGCAGGGACGATCGGCGCCGCGTTCGTGGCCAAGGCGCCGCCGGACGGTCATACACTGCTCCAGTGCAACATCGGCTCGAACGCCATCTCGGTCTCGTTGTATGCGAAGGTGCCCTACGACCAGATGCGCGATTTCGCGCATATCACCCGCATGGGCATGACGCCGAACATGATCACCGCACATCCGTCGGTACCGATCAAATCCATCAAGCAGCTCGTCGCCTATGCGCGTGCGAATCCCGGCAAGCTCAGCTACTCGTCCGGCTTGCCTGGGGTGTCGCCGCAGTTGTCGTTCGAGCTGCTCAAACTCAGGACCAGGATCGACATTGTCAATATCCCCTACAAGGCCGGGGCGCAGGCCGTCACCGATACGATCGCCGGGCAGATTCCCGTGAACGTCTCCAATGCGCCGGTGACCGTCGGGCCGATCCAGTCCGGTCGACTGCATCCTCTGGCCGTGACGAGCGCCGAGCGCTCGCCCGTGTTTCCCAACGGGCCGACGGTGCAGGAGGCCGGTGTGCCGGATTTCGACGTCCAGTCTTGGCAGGCCATGTGCGCGCCTGCCGGCACTCCGACGGCAATCTTGGACAAGATCCACGAGGACATGCAGAAGATCCTGAGGGTGCCGGAGGTCGTGCAGCGACTTACCGAACTCATGCTCCCACCCGCGCCCCTGAGCCGGGAGGCCTTCGAACAGTTCATGAGAAGCGAGATCGCGCGCTGGGCGGGGGTCATCCGGGATGCGAAGATCCCGAAGCAGTAGGCCCTCGGCATGGGCGGTTGCTTGTCGGCCACCTGCTTGTGAGGTGTCGTCGCGTCGATTGGATCGCAACACCGCAAGGCAAGTCGATCGGCTTTCGGGGTCGAAAAGAATGCCATCGGACCGAATGACCGTGTCGTAGGTCATAGAACGATGAATATTTTTCGGGCAGACTTTGGATGGGCTGTCGTTCGATTCGTGCGGTGTGGTTTCCGTACGTCGTGCGCACCGATGCGGGACCGACCCCATGCGTCCTGACTTGATTGCAAACGTGCAGGCACCCGATGTCGCGGTGCGTTCAGTTTAGGGAGTAGTCATCATGAAGACCGTTGTTCGCCCCAGCGTCCTTAGGTGCCTGGGCTCAGCCTTGCTCGTGCTCGCTCTCGGTCAACCTGCGGCGTACGCGGCGGTAACCGGCAGTTATCAGGGTATCGTTGATGACGATAGCGGGCTGGGCTTGATGGGACAAGCCATGCGGGTCGATTTCATCTACGACGAGACTGTGGCGCCCTCATCGACGTTCAGCACCGGAGTCGGGCTGTTCGAGAATTTTCTTCAATCGATGACCGTAACGGTCGGCGGCAATGTTTGGCAATGGGGACCGAACGGCTACTCCTCGATTTTTCTGACCAATGATAGCGTTCAGAGCTTTTCCCTCGGTGTCGAGGACTCGTTCACTTCATTCATTGGCACTTTCAACGGACCGAGTCTCGTCGGTACCCCGGTCGACCCGGACGCCTATTCCCTGGATATCTACTTTACCGACAACCAGCCGACCAACTTTCCGGATGCGCTCAATAGTCACACTGCATTGCCGGCTGTTGCGCCGAATCCGGATCTGTTCCGGGTCCGGCTTGCCGGGGAAACCGTCGACCGCAATACGAACGTGATGTACTTCAGCTTCTTCACGGGGAACGGCGAAACCGGCCAGCGCTACTCCATCCAGGCGAGCAGCGTCACCCTCGCGGCACCCGTACCCGAGCCCACCGTATCGCTGATGCTGCTCGCGGGGTTGGGCGTATTGGGTGCCGCGGTGCGTGCGCGCCAGCAACGGCGAAGCTGACCGTCACGGCTCCCGGCGTGACACTCGGCTTGGACTAAGCCGTGCACGACTCGGTGTTCTGATCGTAGCCGACCTCCATCGATTGGAGCGCTCCGCGCGTCGC